>JAQBPC010000152.1 GCA_028287725.1 Chloroflexota bacterium
ATGGGTATCGTCTTTGCGCGAAGTGCCTGCACCGTCGCATTAACGAGCTGAAGTGCTCGCGCATCGCCGCGGTCGGCGCGAAGAGCCCAGATGTTGATGTCCGCGTATTCGCCAACGGCGCGCCTGCCAGATAGATACAAATAATACGGAGGCGCCAGGACCGTCTGGTTAGCTGCAGAATGCGCCTCTATAAGCGCGACCACGTTTCGGACCGATGCATCATCCCATGTCTGTCCGGAGCGCACTGAGCTAATGCCACTTAACGCTACCAAAATGATCGCCGCTACTGAAAACAGTCGCCTTGACGATACGGAGCTCGTGGTTGCGCTAAGCGACACATCTCTCTCACGCGCTGTCTTGGCGGCCAACGGAAAGAGCGCTGCTGGCGCGAGCAATGCGAGCGCGGGCTCCGCAAATTGGAACACCGGCCAGGCAGTGCCGCTCTTGATGGTGGCAAGTAGCACTGTGCATGCCGAAATCGCGTAATACAAGACCAAGCGACTTTCGACACCAGGCCAGCGTGAAACGGTGCGCGCCCCAAACAGCGCAAGGATGACGAGCGGCCAATCATCCACTAGCACATGAACAACCGACGCTTCGAACCAGGCATTGCTAAAGCCGGAGACATCCTGCGCCACCAAACCGCCCCAGAAACTGCTACCGACCGTAAGAACACCGGCAAAGCATACGACTGCCAACGTTGCGAGCAGTGCTATGAGAAACGGGAGTAGTGCTTCACGCCGGTGCCGATAAAGAAATAGGACGATCGCAATTCCGACCGGTACGTACCAAATCTTGGTGCCGAGTGCCAGGGCTCCAACAATGCCGGCCAACACCGGAGCGCTCCGTGAATTTCTGAGTAGTACGTAGACAGAGAGGAGGCTAAGCAGTGTTACCAGAGGATTTGGGTCGAAGATGCGGCTCCAGTAGAGTCCGTATGGAGCAAATGCATAGAATGCCGTGGCAGCCACCACCCTTGCCCCAATACCATATAGGCGGCGCGCGGTGAGATAGACGAGAATCAGCGTCAAAATATGGACAATGATTCCAAACGTCCTGACTGCCGTAAGGCTATCCCAGGAGCGGAACACAAGATCGCCGACGACAAAGATTCCGGGTGGTTGCACGCCCATTATTCCCGAATAGAGCGCGACTCCTGCAGCCATTCGATGCGCGACGTAGAGGTAATACCCATCGACATAGTCGATATAGGCGACACTGCTTGGTCGGAATGTCAAGGCTACATACATGCCAACGAGCAGAAGTAGCCAGATGACCCCCAGCTGGGCCACGCGCAGACTATTACTGTCTGGTCGCTTCATACTCGGAAGCCCAATGCCGCTGAGATTACGGACCTCCAGAGCTGTAGCACGCTGTATCCAAGCAGCAACGATGCAGCTACGACGCCTAGTATAAGGCGTTCGTGGTCGGGTGGGGGGACGATCGGTTGAGGTTCTAACAGCTAGGCGAGTATAGACTTACCGTGCACGGAGCGCGTCGAGTCGCCGCTTAACCACATACGTGAATGCCTCCGCCACAATTTGACGAGACATCTTTGACTGGCCGAGCCTGCGATCGGGAAAGACTATGGGAACCTCGCCGATGCTGAAGCCAGCCTTGTATGCCTGATACACGGTCTCGATTTGGAACGCATAGCCTTGCAAATTGATCCGATCGAGGTCAAATGCGGCAATTACGGAGCGGCGGTAACACTTGAAACCCGCCGTGCAGTCATGGATCGGCAGTGACAGCACGGTTCGAGCGAACACGTTGCCCCCGCCGCTGATGATTCGCCGGATGAGCTTCCAGTCGGGTGTCGCGCCGCCGGGCACATAGCGCGAACCAATCACCATGTCGTAGCGTTCTGCCGCTGCCAACAGGTCCGGCAAGAAACGAGGGTCGTGGGAGAAGTCGGCGTCCATTTCGAAGACGCAGGTATAGTCATGCTCCAGCGCAAATCGGAAGCCGGTGACATAGGCGGTACCGAGGCCCATTTTTCCAGGCCGGTGGATGACGTGTATACCGCCAAGGCTGGCTGCAAGCGACTCGGCTATGTCGCCCGTACCGTCGGGTGACCCGTCGTCGATGATAAGAATCTCTACTCGCGGTAATTGCTCCCGAATTGCCCGAACAATCGCTTCGAGATTTTCCCGCTCGTTATAAGTAGGTACTACCACCAGTGGCCTGAGAGCAACAGGCTCTCTCTGGTCGCCGTCCATCGCGCTCAGAGCGCCCGCCGCCTCTCGCTGCTCTACCTTATGCGACAACCACATATCTCGATAAGTGTACGGACGCATAATCCGTCGATTCAAGCACGCACATGCCATTGTTTGCAGCAGCGTCCGTTTCCTATTTACAACGCCTAACCCCGATGCTACAGTACTCCAGAACGCGCTAGCCTTCAGGCACCCTCGAGCGATTGTGGAGTCTCCGTGACCCAGCGTCCCAAAGGCTGCAGAAAGCCTGCCTTCGTGCGACTGGCAATAGCTCTCGTGTCACTATTCGTGATGCTTCCCCGCGTGTCCGCGGTCGAAGCGCATAAAGCCCTAGCTACAAGTAGCCCGCTTCAGGGTCTTATTCAGCCGACAACGTCGGATCTGCAGAAGGCATTTCAGGCCGTTGGCCAGGGACAGTTGCCCGATGGATATCCAGTGTCGGGCGAGGGCTGGCTTGTACCTACAACGTTGCTAAAGGCAATTGCCTGGACCGAAAGTAAGTGGGCACAGTTTTATGCACCGAACCATACGTTGGTCAGCTTCGATGGCGGCTATGGGGTAATGCAGGTCACGAGCGGCATGTACCCAGGAGGACTTCCAGATACGACGCGTTCTGCAATTGCCAATAACTTCCTCTACAACATGGACTACGGCGCCCAGATCCTTATCTCAAAGTGGCTGCATACACCGAACATAGGTAACGACGACCCTCGAATACTTGAGCACTGGTACTACGCGCTTTGGGCATACAACGGATGGGGCTGGGTCAATAATCCGTCAAATCCATCGTTCACTCGCATCGGGTCACCTGACTCGGATCCAGCCACCTTTCCCTATCAGGAGCGAGTCTTCTACTATCTGGCGCATCCACCGGCCGGACCAGACGGCGTGCCCCTGTGGTCTCCGATACCGGTGACGATGCCGGATGTCAGTCTAATTGGTAACGATCCTGGGCCGCTGCCGGAAGTAGCTACGCCACATTACGACGTCACGGTCACGTACCCGCCCCTCTCGTTAGGCGGCGAGAAGAGCGCGCACTTCCTTGCGGACATAACCGTGCCCGACGGAACCGTAGTTCAGCCAGGCCAAACCTTCACGAAGTCCTGGCTATTGAATAACTCGGGTGCGGTAGCCTGGACAAAAGGCTTCCGTTGGACACCGGTTTCGGGCGCGGCACTTGGCCGCCCGAGCGGTGTTCAAGTCGACGCGACACCGCCACTTGCAGACGTTTCAGTATCGGCGAAGCTGACGGCGCCATCGACTCCTGGAACGTATCGCGAGTATTGGCAAATGGTTGGGCCGGACAGGCAGGCGTTCGGCGTTCGAGCGTGGGTTAACGTAGTTGTAGCTGGTGCTGGACATGCAAGCAGTCCTCAAAGCACCGCCACCGAAACGGGGCTCTCTACCGCTGCTTACGTAACGTCACAGCAAAGCCCTACACCAGTTGCCACAACATTCCTGGCGAAGGCGTCCAGCGTCGCGGCATCCAGGCAGTCATCTCGAGCATTAGTTACTTCTGGGGACGCGGCGGTATATGACGGTGATATTACCGTCCCTGATGGCACATCTCTGGCACCCGGCGCACATTTCGTCAAGACATGGCGGATCAAGAATGTAGGCACCACAACCTGGCTGCCCGGCTTCACCTGGAAGTTTCAAGCTGGAACCATGATGTCGACCGCAACCTCAGTCAACGTGCCGACAACGGCGCCCGGGCTGTCCGCCATAATAAGCGTTCCAATGACCGCGCCCTCTAGCACGGGGGTGTTCACGAGCTTCTGGGAAATGTCCAATGCTTCGGGAGTGTTATTCCCTCACCAGGCGTGGGTGAATATTGTCGTGCGCAATTCTGCGCCGGAATCGACAGCGACGAGGATCGCAACGGCCACGCGGGTCCCGACTTCTACGCGCACCCCAACAGCTACGCGAGTCGCAACGACCACGCGAGTCCCCAGCTCTACGCCCGACTTGGTGCCGACATATACGGCACTGCGGTCGACAACTACGCCTATTGTTGGGGTACAACCGACCGCCGCAATTCCTGGTGGGAACGGCCAGCTAGTCGGTTCGCCGTGGGTTGGCGCGATGAAATACAAGACCTACTTCCCCGCGGGCTCTACCATGGGCGCTATGCAGGAATCGCTCGGCGTGTACTACCCTGGATCAAAACAGGCGCATGTGCGCGTAACGATCTACCGTCCCGATGCAGCGCATCGAATACTGGAATTCACACTTGCCGGGGGTACAAGCAGGACGCTTTTGTTAGGTAAGCTTGCACCTGGAACTGGCCTGGCCTTAGCAGTCGAGGCGGACCGGCAGGTCGTTGCCGAACGCCTGACCAGCACCCATACGGGTCTCCTGGGGAGCCCTGGTGCGGCACGTACCGCGCGTACGTGGTTCTTCCCAAGCATGTCGAGCGCTTCTGGCGTTCAACAAGAGCTTGTGTTTTTCAATCCGCACGACACAGTAGTGACGGTGCGAGCGCGTGTTGGCCGCAACTCGGGATCCTGTTGTGCTGGCGACATGACCATCCAGGTGCCGCCACTACAACAGTTTGTCTATAAGCTAGGGACACAGAGCTCGTTACGTGGGCCGCTTACTTTGTTTGCCGGTGATGTGGTCGCGGCCGAGCGTATTGGGGTGAGTGACGACCAAACACTGCTCCTAGGTGTACCTGGCACGGTCACGACGGCGACGCACTGGTATCTACCGGAAGTGCGCGGTGGTGCCGGCGGCGCCATCACGCTGTTTAACCCCGGGGCCGTCGCCGTGTCGGCCACAGTTCGATCAGCGATGTCGGAGGGGAGCGGCCAGTCATTAAAGCGCATCGTGCCGCCATTCTCCCAAGTGCGGATATCTGTAGGTGATCTATCGACGTCCACCCTTTTCGGTGCTGAAGTCGACGCGACAGGCCAAGTCGTAGCCGGGACGGAATGGAGCCCGACAAGCGAATATATCGCGATGACGATAGGCAGTACAGCAGTCGCGCACTCATGGAGTTTCATTGGCGGACTGGCAGGTCGAGGCGCCGCCGAAGCTTTATCGATTATCAACCCTTCGGCTGCGAGCTGCAAGGTCACGATTCAGCTCAAAGGAGAACGTGGCGGCGGATCTTATTGGACCGTCACCATGCCAGGGCACAGTCGTTACACTCGTGCACTGGAAACTATGCTACCGGCGGGTGGTGCGGCGCTGACCATTCAAGCGGGTCAGCCTATCAGCGTAGAGCACACCTATTCAGCTGATGGCGGTGCGGCGACGTCTCCTGGCGCCATACTCCCAAGTCAATAAAGCTAACCTTAACTCCAATGCATTATGACCTACTCGCTGAGACATTAGCCGCGATTGTTGGCGCTATATTAGGCGTGGCGATCATCGGCACTGCCGATCAATACACGAAGTACCGCTCGCTTTGGCCAATGCCGATTTGTCCCGAGTGCGGTAGCTCGGCGCGTCGAATATCTGTCATTCCTATTGTCGGCCCCATCATCGCGCGAGGTAGCTGCGGACATTGCGAGCGTCGGTCGTCCTGGCAACTTGCGGCGCTCATACAGCTGCTCATGGCGGTGCTTGGGACACTGCTGTATCAGCGATACGGACAGAGCCTTTTACTCCTGTACTCCAGTATCTTCACTACTGTCCTGGTTGCAATTGGTGTCATCGACCTGCAGCACAGGCTCATACCGACGCTGCTTGTTTACCCGA
>JAQBPC010000154.1 GCA_028287725.1 Chloroflexota bacterium
GGAGGTGGTTTCGCAAGCACGGACGCTGCAGCCGGCTGCAATCACCCTGGACGTGATGATGGGGGATGAAGTCGCCTGGCCAGTACTCGCGGCACTGCGGGAGGATCCGCTGACGCGTGACATCCCGGTGGTGATTGTGACCATCGTCGATGTCCAGCAAGCGACCGGTTTTGCCCTTGGCGCTGCTTCCTATCTGGTCAAGCCGGTGGCGCGCCAGGACTTGCTTGATGCGGTGGCACGCGCGGTGGGTGGAAGGCAGCCGGTGCGCGTGCTGGCGGTGGACGATCAGCCCGAGGCGTTGGAGCTGATTGAGTTGGCCCTGGAGGGCGGTGCGTACGAGCTGGACCGCGCGGTCAACGGCGCCGACGCGCTGGCACAGATTAACCTTTCCCCGCCTGACGTGTTGATCGTGGACCTGTTCATGGCGCCGATGAGCGGCTTCGACCTGATCGCCGCCGTGGCAGCAGACGAATTGACCTGTGATATCCCGATGATCGTGCTGACCGCACAGGAGCTCACCGCGGCGGATATTGCCCGGCTCAACGGGCATGTCGCCGCCGTCTTGCCCAAGGCCGGGTTCAAGAAAGCACAATTTATACACGAAGTGCAACGGGCTGTGCAGTCCAGAAAAGGTCGAGAGGTGCGCCTTGCGCGTGCCTGATCTGGCTCTCACCTTTGATCCGGACCCGCCTCAGCGCGTGCTGGTCGTAGACGATGAGCCACTCAATCTCGATCTGATGCTCGCCTATCTGGAGCCGGAAGGCTACCAGGTGACCACGGTGACCAGCGGACAGGAAGCTCTGTCCGCGGTTGCCGCGTCCCCACCGGATCTGATTCTCCTCGACGCGATGATGCCGGGCCTAGACGGATTTACCGTGTGCGCCAGACTCAAAGCCACGCTGGAAACGCGCCTGATCCCAGTGGTCGTGGTCACGGCGCTCGCCGCCGTCGAAGAACGGATACACGCCATCAATGTTGGGGCGGACGACTTCCTTTCCAAGCCCGTATACCGGCTGGAGCTAATCGCGCGCTGCCGTTCGCTGTTGCGGGCCAAACGCTTCGCCGACGAGCTGGAGACCGTGGAGCACGTGATCCGCTCGCTGACGCGGGCAATTGAAGCGCGCGACGGCTATACCGAGCGCCACACGGAACGCGTGACCGGGCGCGCGGGTGCTCTGGGCATGAACATCGGGTTGAACGACGCGGCACTCCGCACGCTCCAGATGGGCTGCATGCTGCACGATGTGGGGAAGATCGGGATTCCGGAAGCGGTGTTGAGCAAGCCGGGAAAGCTGAGCGAGGAGGAATTCGCCGTGATGCGCCGGCACCCCATGATCGGCGTGGAGATCTGCCGTCCCTTACGCTCGCGGATCATTATTCAGGCATTGCCGATCATTCAGCACCACCACGAGCGGATCGATGGCATGGGGTACCCGGACGGGCTGCGCGGCGTCGAGATCCCCTTGCTGGCGCGCATCGCTGCCATTGCCGATGCCTACGATGCCCTGACCAGCGATCGACCCTATCGCAGTCGCATGTCGGTGGAGCAAGCGGTGGCGGTCCTCCGCGCAGGCACAGGGACACAGTGGGACACCGAGCTGGTGTCCGCGTTTCTCACATTGGATACCGGCATCCTGGATGCGCATTTCCACGTCAGCGCGTCCGTTGCCAATTGGACCACGTGACGTGCGGCGCGACCCGTGAGTGTCGCAGGTCATAAATTGCCAAAGTACCGTTGCTGGCAGGGCGGAGACACTACGCCGGATTGAATTGGTACGACGCCTCGACGCTCCGCGGTACGGTGAGCTGCCTTAATGTAGTGCCACGACCTTATACACCGTGACGCCGTCCGCGAATCGTGCGGCTAACGGCCGCGAAGCGGTGGCCGCCGGAGCGGCGCGACCCGTCCAGTCTGCATGCCAGATCACGTACTTCACGCCCCACTGTAGGAGCAGCCGGCTGGATGCGGCGTCGGGCCAGCGGTTGAGTATTCGGGCGTCGGCCTCGTAGCCATCCGGTGTGTAGCCTCCGACACCGTTGACGATGGGCTGCCAGTGGTATGTGGCATAGTAGGTCATCATTGCCTGGTGTGACCAGATTACCGCGTCCTGTTGGCCGATTGGCAGCTCAAGCACCGGAGTTTGGGCCGGCTGTGCCTTGAGCCACTGGTAGACGGGGGGCATCTCGTTGCCAACCGCGACATGCGGCGTGGCTATCGGGTTAATCCAGTATTCGGCCAGGGCCACAACGCACAGCAGCGCTACTAACGCGAAACGGCGCGCCGGTCGCCACGACCCCAGGTGAGACTCCAGCGCGGCCATGCCCCATGCCGCCAGCAACGCCAGGCACACGAAGCCGACGTAGAAGAACCGGGCCGGGTCTCGGAAGCTATGGAACAGCGGAACGTGATCGTAGAGCAGCGCAAAGGGCAGCGGGAAGCTGAAGACGCGGTCGAACAGCTTGAGCTGCAACCCCAGGGAGAGGATCGCGGTGACCGCCAGGA
Source organism: Chloroflexota bacterium (assembly GCA_028287725.1). GTDB lineage: Bacteria > Chloroflexota > UBA5177 > JANWHV01 > JANWHV01 > JANWHV01. Next base: position 2,504 of record JAQBPC010000154.1, read on the forward strand.
TCAGGCCATAGATGCGGATTTCGGGGATGGCTCGACGAAGGCGCCAGCCTAGTGCCGCGAGGCCGAGCGCCACGAGACCGGGAAACAGATACTGGTGAGCATCATGTAACGGCACGCCCAGCGCCTGTTCGGTCCAGCCGTACAGTGCGCTGAACCGGGGCATGTGTAGAAAATCACGTACATCCGCCGAGAAATAAAGCACCTGATCCGGGCCTCTCACAGTGCCGACACGCCCCTGCAGTCGCAGATAGGGCAGGAAAAACGGCAGCAGCACCGCGGCGAGCGCTGCGCCGGTCAAGGCCACGCCGATCGTAAACCGGCGAGCGCGCTCCCAGCCGACCTGCCGGACGTAGACTGCCAGGTAAATCAGCAAGCACGTTGCGAGGAACGCAGCGTAATAGATACTGCACAGGGCCTGGAGCGCGAAAAATACGCCCAGGGCAACACACTCGACCCACAGCGTTTCTCGCCGTTCATCCGAGGAAGCGGCACGAGCACGTTCCCAGAACAGCAGGACCAATGGCAGCCATTGGCCGGACAGCTGGTTGAGGTGCGAAAGATGCACCATGCGGTACGGACTATACGCGACGATGATTCCCGCCAGAAAGGCCCCGGCCACGCTACCTGTGAGGCGCCGCGCCAGCAGGAAGGTGAAGATACCGCACATCACAAACGAGAGCAGGTACAGGGCATTGTATGTGAAGGCTGTGTTGTGCCCGCTCAGCAGGTACAGGGGTGTAGAGAGCGGTAAGAGCCCGAGCAGGTTGTCGTTATAGACGAGTGCGTTTGGATGCGGGAAGTAAATGTTGCCCTGCAACAACTGGGACGGCGCGGTCGTCAGGGCATGGACGCCCCAGGCGACGAGCCACGACTCGTTCGGTGGATCGCCCAGGTCGACCGGGAAGGCGTTCGTGATATTGCGCACCAGGGGCAGAAATAGCAGCGCTGTGATCGCGACATACGCGACGCACGCGAGCAAGGCGTCACGCCATGCCGCACGGGCCTTTGATACAGGGGGGCCGGATGGGGAATCCATGCCCCCCATCCTAACTTACTTCCGATACCTGTGGAAGGCGTACGTTTGGTCCTGTATCTTCGGTGCGTCCGATTTTTCGCGGATGGTGCTATTTGAGTGGCAGAGGCTGCACTCCACGATCAATATCTGAGTGCCGCCAAACTGCATGCGCTGCACGATCTGCTCTTTGGTGAGCTTCACTTGCTTGCAATGCGGGCAGCGGATCCCTGCCTCTTCGAAGTACTCGATGTTCATGGTGATAGTCATGGTGCAAGTATACTGCTCGGCTACGCTTGCCGAGACGGCCCCTTCAGGTACCGGTCGTACCAGTCAAGCACGCGGCGCAGCAAGTCGGTCTGGTGTTTCCTTTCCTCAATGTGATGTCCCTCGCGTGGATAGGTCACGAGCATGCACGGGAGGCCAAGCAGGCGGAGTGCGATGTAGAATTCGCGGCCCTGCATGGGGTTGACGCGCTCGTCGGCGCCGCCGTGCAGGATCAACACCGGCGTCTTTATATTTTGGACATAGGTTATGGGCGAGCGCTGCATGAATAAGTCCGGATCTTCGTATGTTCGCTTGCTGAAGTATTGGTCGTTGCAGCGCGGTATGTCGTTTTGTCCCTGATCGCTTATAAGATTGCTCATGCCCGCGCCCATTACCGCGGCCTTGAAGCGGTCGGTCTGGCTGATAGCCCACGCCGCCAAGTAGCCCCCGTGGCTCCACCCGCCGACGCCAAGTCGATCGGGATCTGCTACGCCCATGGCAATTACCTGGTCGACGCCAAACAGGTCATCGGTGAGCTCCTTGCCGCCGTAATCGTCCAGCGTCGAGTCGGCGAACGCGGCGCCTCGGCCGGCGCTGCCGTGTGGGTTCGGCAGCAGCACGGCATAGCCGTGAGACGCCAGGTACTGCGCCCAATCGTGCCAGCTGGCGTAAAAGTGGTCGGACCAGAACCAGGTTGGGCCGCCGTGTATGTGCAAGACGAGCGGGTAGCGCTTGCCCGGCGTATAGCCCGCGGGATAGACAAGGAGACCGGAGATCTCTATGCCTTCGGCGCCAACCCAGCTGAGACGCTCGACTCGGCCCGTGGCCCACTGTTCGACATCGGCGTTGAAGGAGGTGCGCCTGCGGAGGCTAGCGGCCGTGCCGGTCCAAACTTCGGCCGGCTGTTCGCCGCTCGAGCGTACCACTGCCAGCGTCTTGCGATCCGCGCTGTACGAGATTTGCTCACCGATGTACCCGTGGCCACGTAGCTGCTCCGGGAGAATGGGTTCGCTGGACCCTCCGGATACGGCTACGCGCAGCAGCGCGCTTGCTTCGTGCTCGACGGCTGAGACAAGAAGCGATTTTCCATCGTGAGCCCAGTCAAACCAGTCAACTGAGCCTTCGTACCCGGGCATGAACGCGCGCGCCTCGCCACCCGCGGCAGGCACCACGAATAAGGCGTCGTCGGTGCTGACTCGGCCTTCTGAGCTGAGGAAGCCCAGGGTTGATCCGTCCGGCGACCAGCGCAGACCGTTGCTCTGTCCGCGCACGGTGGCTATTCGTGTAGGGGCGCCGGCGTCCAGCGGTTAGCAGTCGATTAGCGCCGGTGAGTAGGTGGCGTCCGCCCAGGGCGAATCGACAGTGATCAGCGCGATACGACTACTATCGGGCGACCAGGCCGGCGAAACGGCGTGGCTCTCGCCCGAGGTTACCTGGTTCACCTGGCGGTCGGCCAGGCGAATCGTCCAGAGATGCGCGAATCTCCAATCCGCACCGAACACCATGGCGTCGTCGAGGTCCTTCACTTGCCGGTCGCGCTCCTCCGGCTCGGCGTCGACGACGATCGCGGCCAGCATGGCGCCGTCCGGCGACCAGTAGAGCGACTTAACCTCGCCCTTTAACTCCGGCAATCGTTCGGCTTCGCCACCCTGTACCGCGATGAGATATGGCTGCGGCTTCCCTCTTTCGTGACGATCGGAAATGAAGGCAAGGAACCGGCCTTCCGGCGACCAACGGGGCCCGAAGTCGTGCGCGTCTCCGCTGGTAAATGGCCGTGCTGGCTCATCCCCAGCGACCGGCATCAGCCAGATCGCAGTCTTTTCGTGTTGCCCAACCCTCGAGGCCTCGCCCAGGACAAAGGCAACGTTGCTGCCATCTGGGCTGACTTGTGGATCTGAGAGCGTTGGCGCTAAGACTACATCGTCTGGTGTTATGGGGCGCTTGGACTGCATCTAGCAACTCATCTCTACGTACACAGGTCGTCGTGCAGAGTGATGTTCCGTGGCAGGTGATTCTGCACACATTGTAGCTGCCATCGGCGCCATTGGTAGGTATGTCGTAAGACCACGCTCAACTGTGCGCACGTTAGGGGTCACTCCTC
>JAQBPC010000176.1 GCA_028287725.1 Chloroflexota bacterium
GCGGGCGCGCAACACAGAAGTCCAGTAGCGCCAGGGTGCTGTTGCGAATGAGGATGTATGCCGGCTTCAGGTCGCGAAAGATCACCGGCGGTTGCTGACCATGCAAGAAATCCAGCAGCTCGGCAAGCTCCACTGCCCAGTCCGCTACCTGGCCCTCCGGCAGAGCATCACGAGTCATGACAATCTGCTCGAGCGTCTCCCCCTCAAGACAGCCCATGGCGATATAGTGACGGTCCCCCTCACTGAAACCGGAACGAAACTCGGGTAGGCGCCGGTCCGATAGTGACGCGAGCAGACTGGCTTCCCGTGCGAGCCAGGCGCGGGCTTCCGCTTTCTCGCCCTCGGGGAGTCCAGTGACCACGCACTCCTTGAGCGCAACGACGGAGCCGGATAGCCTGATGTCCGCAGCGCGATAAACGGTGCTCATATTGGAGCGATGGGCGATGGCTTCAATGCGGTAGCGGCCGCCGACGAGCGTGCCCGGGGGTAATGGCGTGCCAGCGGTAGAGCTGGGCAAGGCAAGCTGAACGGGACAGGCCCTGGAGGTGGGATGGAACAGGCCGCACTGTGGACACACTTGCATGGCCATCAGATGCCTATCCTGTTCTGTGCTGCAACGGAGGTGGAACGTCGTCTAGCTCAGGCCGGTCGTTAGCCAATTATAGGTGTGTGAAGTGATGATGTCTAGAAACCCAGATGGAGCATCTGTGTCAACTGTATGACATCTGTGCCATCTGCGTTTCATCACGTTGCTTCCATCCGCTTGCTCCTGGCACACTTTGACTCATGAGGCCGATCTGGTCAACGTTCACCGTATTCGCATGTGTAGAACCGGAGGCAATGATGGAGTGGAGTCGGGCGCCGTATGTCATCAGCACGGATACGCAAAGGATCGATGTCGACGCCGTACACGCGTTTTTGACCACGGCGTATTGGTCGGTCGGAGTCGCCCGTGATGTCGTGCAGCGCGCAATCGGGCATTCGCTGAACTTCGGCCTCTTTCACGAGGAGCGCCAGATCGGCTTCGCGCGTGTGCTTACCGACTACACAAAGCTTGCCTACCTCTCGGATGTCTACGTGCTGTCCGAGTATCGAGGGCAGGGGCTCGGTCGCTGGCTCGTGCAGGTCGTGTTCGGTCATCCGGAGTTACAGGATCTCCACTGGATGCTGTGCACGAGCGACGCCCAGGGCCTGTATCGCCCGGAAGGCTTCACGCCTCTGTCAAGGTCAGAGATGTACATGGAAAAGGGGCCACGAAGGCCGGTCAATCCTTGAGCCAGTTGCCTGGTCTCGACTGGCTGTAGCCTAGAGGAGTCGCTCGAATTCGTCGGTCGATACGTCTGCCTGCCTGAGGATTCCCATCAGCACGCTACTTGGCAGCTCATCCTGTAATGGCACCACGCAGCGTTTGCTACTAAGCTTTAAGTCACGCTGCAGATCGACATACAGGCCGTGCTGGCCGACGCGTCGAAAACCCAGACGCTCGAGCGCGCGAATCGCGGCCTCGCCCGAAACACGTGGCATGTCAGCCATTGGCCGCCTCAACCGTGGCTAACAGTATGTTTGCGCCGCTAACGTTCATCTCACCCAATGACGCGCTGTCTCGTTGCGTTTTTGCGGCTGGTTGCCGCCTGCTCCCGCACCTGATAGTGTACGCCGGTCGAGGCTACATTGGCTCCGCGTACACTTGAGCTAGGTAGCCAAACCCGCTAAGCGTACGCGCGCTATCTTAGCCTTAATGCGCTTGCGAACGAGAAATTCGCGATCCGGGTTTACGAAATTATGGAGACAACCGTGACTGTCATGTCTTAAACAACGAACTCCGGTCATGCCGATCTGTGATGCCGGATCGGGCGTCTATCCGGCGCCAGGCGGTGATGACGCCTTAGCCGTCGAGGAATGGCCATGCTCGCCTACGGACTCCCCGCCATCTTTCTGGTGATGCTGTTGAAGGAAGCCGGTGTGCCCATTCCGGTACCCGGCGATGTGATTATGCTGGGGGCGGCAGCGCGCGCCGCGGCGGGACAGTGGAACCTGCCGGCCGTGATCGGCACGTTCGAGGTGGCGATGGTGGCCGGGGGCACCGTGCAGTACCTGCTGGCGCGCGGTCCTGGTCGGCGCGTCGTCTATCGCGTTGGGCAGTACGTGGGGCTTACCGCCGAACGTTTGGAGCGCGCGGCCGGCACACTGCAGAAAGGCGGCGGGACGGCAGTGGCTATCGGGATGGCCACGCCAGGCGTGAGAGCCGCGACCATCGCCGCATCCGGCGTTGCAAACCTGCCATTCCGCACGTTTTTCCCTGCGCTCGTCGTTGGCGACAGTGTCTTCTTTTTGCTGCACGTCGCGATCGGCTACGCCGGCGGGCAAGGGCTCAAGGCGCTGCTGCACGGGCGAAATCTGTCGTTCGGTTCCGTCCTATTGGTTGTGCTGGCCGTGCTGCTGGTGGTTGGGCTGGCAGGATGGATGCTGTTGCGCCGCCGCGCCGGAAACAAAGGTCGGGCTGCGCCCTCCAATGCCGAGGTCGCAGGCGCCTGGGAAGAGGCCAGCTGCCCGGTGTGCCTGTTACTTGGCGCCGTGCGAGCGGCCGAGTAGCTCTGGGTCCTTAACTCGGCGTGTCGAGCGTATCGAGCCGCTGCTCGGCGTCGCCGTCCACCAGATGCGCAATGCTGCCACCATAACCGTAGTCCGGGCGTGGGTGGCCTGAAGTCACAGCTTCTCGCCTCGGCTGGGTGCGCCGGTCGCGGGGGAGAGGGCGCGACCTCGCCCTTCGGGTAGCTGCCTCGTGCACGCACTTATCCGTAACGGCGGGCGTTCCACGCGCGCGCCCACGTGCTTAGTCCTTAGCTCGTCCGTTGTCCGGCACCAGCACGCGCAACGCACCACGTGCCACGGAGAACAGCTCCGGCGTCTCGTCGACAAGCTCGCCGTCAACGTTCACGGGCATCGGGGGCCTCGTGGTGACCTGTACCTGGCGGGTCCGCCAGGAGCAGACACCCTTGTGGTAGATATGCCGCCCACTTTTGAGCGACCAGGCCACGCCGGCCAGCTCCCACCAGGAGCCAAGCTCTATTGCGTAGACGTCGAGCAGGCCGTCGTCAATCTTCGCATACGGCGCTACTACCGCCCCGCCACCGTAGAATCGGCCATTCCCGACCGCCACCTGCAGCAAGCGCTCGAACGACACCGGCGGATGATCGCCGTCCGGGAACGTGAGCGTTGCGGCG
>JAQBPC010000190.1 GCA_028287725.1 Chloroflexota bacterium
ATGGGGTTCAAATGGGACATGTCGTTGGCCTGCACCGAGGTAGCTCCAGGTGTGCGGCTTCCGCTTCCCGAAGACGCGCTTCCCTATTTTCAGGCAGCCGCGGCGGTCGGCGCCATTGTTGGGATCCACGCTGAGCATCGTCCACTGATCCTCGAACGGACCTCGCTCTTGAAGGCCGCAGGCCGGACCGACGTAGCCGCTCATCTTGACGCCAGACCGGTCGATGCCGAAGTCATTGCATTGCGTCAGGCGCTGGAGCTTTGCAAGATGTCAGGGGCGCGAATGCATATCCATCACCTTAGCTCCGGCGCGGGCCTGGCGCTCATTCGCGATGCCAAGGAATCGGGCCTGCCGGTTACCGCGGAGACAATTCCGCCATTTTTGTTCCTTGATGAGCGGGACTACGGTCGACTCGGCACGGTGATGAAGATTCACCCAGCCGTGAAGCACGTCGCCGATCGCGATGCGCTCTGGCAGGGTCTGCGCGACGGTGCGATTGACTGCATGGCAACGGACCACGCGCCGCATACAAGAGATGAGAAGCTGCAGGGTGTCTGGGAGGCCAACCCTGGTGCGATTGGCGTCCAGACGTCACTGCCGCTCATGTTGAACGCCGTGCGAAACGGATTGCTCGACCTCACGCGCTGCGTGGAAGTGATGACGTCCGCCCCAGCGCGCATTTATGGCATGTATCCGAGGAAGGGCGCAATTACTGTTGGGTCGGACGCTGATCTGGTACTCGTCGATTTAGACAACAAGTTCACCATTTCGAATCGTGAAATCCACACGCCGAATCACCTCACCCCATTCGACGGCGTGGAGGTGTATGGTGTGCCCGTAGTCACATTAATCCGAGGCCAGGTCGTAGCAGAGGATGGCAAGACGGTCGGTCCACCAAGGGGCATTCAGGTCCGTCCCGGTTCCACTCATCCATAGAGCAGAGCCCTTCGAGGACGGCTGTACTTTCCGCTAGCAACCGATATGCGTAAGGTTAGCTGCGATTTAGCCGCCTCCTATTTCACTGCGCTGCGCGGTAGAAGGCGATGTTGGATGGTGGTGAAGACCGCGCCGTAAGTCGCGAACCTTGGCCCCTCGCTCAATAACGGGATGCAGAGTTGGGTCCTGGAATGGCGGCGATACCCGGCATCTGAATCGTAAACATGCGTTGCGCAGCAAAGCCGTGTCGCTTGACGTTTATCGCACCGAATCTCAATTAGGTAGTCTGTTTTGCCTGCCCCTAGGGTTTGCGCTAGCCAAATAGTTCCGGAACTTCTGCCGAGCGGGCGGTCTGCCGGCTCTTGCCATCAAAGGCAAAACTCGCATGGTCATGCATATCCAGAAGCTATTTTCCGCTGGCAGCTGACGCTTGCCTGTGTAAAGCCTTATTCGGTTCGTAAGCTTCGGCAGTATAAGTACGCTGGTGCCAAGTTCCTGGTAGTGTTGGTGCGAAAAACTTGTAGTGTCATGGTGGCGCGAACCGACGGCACCATACAATCGTCTGAGTCAAATTCGAAACCCATGATGTGAGGAAGAGACAAGGCCCCATCATTTGTCCTCAGAGCTACGCCTCCAGATAGTAGGGTTTGTCCTGCCGAGCTTAAATCGTAGTCCGCTTATTGCTTATAGGGAACTACCACCCAGAAGAATTGGTTTTCGGGCGACTTGGTGAGGTGCAACCAAACAACTGAACGTTCGCGATCGACATGAAGCAAGCACTGTCTTGTTGATGGAACTCGAGAATCGAGATGGGCGTCAACCTGCAAGTTACGACTTTAGATCGCCCGGTCGTTGGGATGTGCCGTCACAAGATGCGCATACCGCAATACGGTCGAGATTCGTGTCGTGCCGCGGGGATAGCGACACATGTTCTTTAAGCGTGCTACGCATGTACACTGGATATATGCCCGGCTCAAGCATGGATGGGATGTTTGGAGTTGGGTTATGTTAATCCCACGGCATGTTGCGATCACTCGTGGTTAAAGTCCGCAGGTGACGTTATTTCCTTTCCATGCCATACTGTGAAGCGGAAAAGCGCATAAAGATAAGTAATGCGCATTATTGGTTCGAGAAGTTTGTGTAAGCTATAGCGCCATTGCGGCTAAATGACGCTATGATATAATTGCTTAAGCTCAAGCAATACAAACATCGCTGAAGTAGGCAGGTGTTGTTATGCCAAATGTAAGGCTTATTGAAAAACACGAGGTACAAAGAGCTACTCGTCGTCGTGCGGGAGAGCACGTTCAAAAGGAGCGTGAGGAAGCTCGACAATGGCTCCGACAAGCACGAGAGGCGGGACAGGCCGTTGAGCTGACTTTGGGAACGGGTGAGCGCGATGAAACGATTAAGGCGCGCTACCGGGGTGTTGCTAAAGAAGAGGATATGAAGATCCGCTTTCAGACAGCCGCCCACCGTTCCTATAAGAATCGCAAGGGCAAAGAGGAACGCGAAGCCCAGGTTATGATTGTCATGGTAGTTTAGGCTCTGCACATTCACTAGCTGCATATTGTTATGGTGTGAATTCCCTAGGGAGGTAGAAGTGAAGCTTCTACCTCTTTTCTTTTTCTCGAGACAATGGTTTACTGGCTGGGGCACCGGAGACGGCCCATCTGGTTAAGCAACGCCCATATGACGAATATCGAGTGCCGCGGGTTCTCGTTGGGCGCCTGCCGTGCAGCGTCAATTAATTCCGGTCGGAATAAATATCTCCGTCGACAATCGTTGACAAAACAACTTTTCTGACGTATTATTAGATTAAACCGAAATACTGTACTTTCAGCGACAATTTACTCAGGAATGCCTGGGCCTCCCTATAGCGCTGTGGGCGGTCTTTTGCGGCGTTTTGGAGATGTGCGCGCAACACCCTAACTGGAGATGTTTTCGCATGATTGAATTGGAGACGCAGGCGCAGGGCCGGCAGGAGGTCACCGAGGAGCGAGCACCGGCTCGTGTGAAGCGAATCCTGCCTTTGCGCCGCAAAGCACCTCGTGAGGATTTGCCTGAGCTTAGCTCAGAGCAAACGGAGCAGCCGGAAGAGGTAGCCGAGCACAGCGTCGTGGTGGATAGTGTTGCGAACTATCTCCGTGAGATTGCTAAGATCCCACGTATCACACCCAAGCAAGAGATCGAGCTCGCCAAACGCATTGAAGAGGGTGACGAAGGGGCCAAGCGCCGCATGATCGAGGCGAACCTCCGCCTCGTCGTCAGTGTTGCTAAGCACTACCTCAATCAGGGGTTTCCGTTGCTTGACCTAATTCAAGAGGGCAACATCGGCCTGATTCGTGCGGTCGAGAAGTTCGACTATCGCAAAGGATATCGCTTCAGCACCTATGCAGTTTGGTGGATACGCCAGGCTGTCACGCGTGCCCTCTCGGACCGTGGGCGAACGATTCGCGTCCCTGTTCACGTCTATGAGGAAATGAGCAAGCTCAGCGCGGCAGTCGATTACCTTCGCCAAGAGCTCGGTGAGGATCCTACGGCCGAGAGCATCAGCGATGAAGTGGGCATGACGCCCGAGAAAGTCGCTGGGCTTATGCACGTCGTGCAGCAGCCTATCTCGCTTGAGACGACGCTTGGAAGTGACGACGAACACACGCTTGGTGACTTCACGGAAGATACCGGCGCTACCTCTCCGGTCGAGAGCGCGGTTGAGAGCACAATGCGTCACGATGTGAGCACGCTCCTAAACCGCCTACCCGATCGCGAGCGGCAGGTGCTCGAGCTCCGCTATGGCATCACGGACGGGCGAAGTCGCACGCTGATGGAAGTCAGTCGCGAGTTTGGCTTAACGCGTGAGCGCATCAGGCAAATTGAGGCCCAGGCCTTGAATCGAATTCGTGGCCTTCAAGAGATTGAGAGCCTTCGCGAATACCTGGGCTAACTCGCTCGAACGGTAAGTTCACTAATAGGATAGGCGCCCCGAAGGGGCGCCTATCCTATTTTGTTATCGCCCATAGCTCAACTTTCGCTTTAGCGAGCCGTGTCCTGGCTTCCACGCTCATGTTGCGCCATGGCCGATGACACATGTGCACCACCCATGGCGAGACTGCAGTTAGCCCATTGAGCCCGGCGCCAGTCGCGCCAGGAGCCGACCGGCAGCTTCGATGTTAGGTATGTCAAGCACCGCCTCGACAAGCACTTGCAGCGTGAACCAGGTCTGGGCCTCAGAGCTGATTGCCTGATCGCCGTCCACGAGTATCGTGGCCAATGACGCTACCCTCAGCACTGCGTCCGATTCCCAGAATTCTATCGACTCCACTCGGGCGCCGAGCTGCATCCGTTCAGCAACATAGTATGTTTCGATCAACTTACGTCGGTCCCGGAGCCAGTATGTGGGCGCCAAATCGGCAACCTGTGGACCCAATGCCGACCGATCGAGGCGCATGAACATTACCCCCGAATCGGCAAAGCCGATGTCGATCGGCGTTGCCAATCCGAGCATTGGCAGCCGCTCTCCCGAGCCAATATGTGTGAGTTGGGCATTTAGCCAGCTGTCAGCGGCCAGCAACGTGGACCGGTCGCTGTGGGATAGGATATTGGGATCATCGCCAGTCAGACGTAGGGACATTTGCTCGAGCATCCCACCACTTGGTAGCCACGCGATGGCCGGCCGGCGCGGCGCAAAGAGGCGCCGCAGCAGCAATTGTTGTTGCTCCGACGCGGAGTGAACGGCTGCAAGCGCCGGTAACACACTGCTCCATTCGGCGCGGGAATTTTGCCCGGTCGTGACCTGGTGCACGAAACGGTTCGTCATGGCTCTAAGTCGCGCGGGCAGATCTTCTATAAGAAGGGCTTGGGCGGCATCGTCGCATGCTAATAAGCGCGGAGTGTGTGCACGCGCCACGGCATTGAAAAAGCGAAGGCTGCACACGTCCCTGTGATACGCTTCGGCGTCACTGTAACGTTTGAGCAGCACGGGTTCCTCATCGCTTAGCCAGAGTCGCATGGCCATAGGACTGCTCGATCCGGCGTCAAGAGCGTCGGCATTCTGCAATTGTAAGGCCGGGCCTATGGGAAGCTCTCCGCGAACCGCAGCCGCAAGCAATGCGCCACTCGGCGCATTCGCAGCCCAACGGATTGCGGCCTCCTTAATCATCGCAAGCGATACCGCTCCATCGCCAGGAGCCCGAGTCGTACCGCTCTGTTCGTGTTCTCGTCGAGGCTGGGCCGGTCAAGAATTGCCTCGAGGTATTCTGCTCCGGCAGGGTCACGAAGGTCCGAGAGCCCATCAATTGCGCCTGCGAGGAGCTCTGGATCGTGTGTTGTCGAAAGTTCGGCCAGAATCGGAAGGGCGCGTGGGTCCCGCAAGGCGCCTAGGGCCGCGGCCGCTACTCCTCGCAGTGCCGCTGGAAGATTCTGGTCTTGTAGTAGTGTCAGTAACGGCTCAAACGCTTCCACCGCGCCAAGTTGACCGAGCTGCGTAGCCGCGTTAATCGCGACATCCTGGTTTTCGTCTTGCAGAGCTTCGATTAGACGTGGAACCGCGCGCTTTCCTAGGGCTGCACCGAGTAGCAGTGGCATGAAGACACGCCTAGTATCGTCAGGACCGTCGAATAGTTCCATCACATACGGCGTTATCGGCTCACCGATTGCCTGTAAACCGGACAATGCGACAGTCACAACCGGGACAATCCGTGCATCGTTCGTAGGGTCCAGCAGCTCGAGTAGGATGGGCGTAAGCTCTGGATCTCGCTTTTCCGCCAGCTGGCGCGCCGCCTCGAGTCGCATGGAGGGCCGTCGTGCGGTGCGCACCAAATCGACAAGTGCCTGGGCATCTTCATCCATACTGATAAGAGTACAGCATGCACGTGATCCCAGCTTTTCCGTGCCGAAACATTCTTCTACAAACGCGCTTATGCTCTGCACCCTGGTCGCCGGAGTTGGGCACGTGGTCGAAGGTGGTGCTCGATAAGCATGTTCGGTGCGATTGCTTCGTAACGATTAACTCGCGACGCGTGGCCCTGCGGCTGTCGTCATATCCACATTGGGGCACCATGCCAGCTTGAAACTAGCTGCTTGCGCTCCATATGGGGGCGACACCAGTCATGCTAACGAGCGAATGTCGATCCACTTCAACGTTCTTAACCATAGAGCCCACCAGCAGCATGCGTCACCACAATGTGCACCGGATGTACCTCACTCAACTAATTCTTGCAATGTCTGTCGAAAGCCGTGTTACAGTAGCGGAACATCGAGACAGGTCCGACGCCCTGTCAGGCATGGTACGTTTCGTGGAGTCACGAGCTATCGGACAAGTTTGTTTGGCAATACCGCCGCCATATGAAGTACAGGGAGATCTGGTAAGCCAAACATTAGACGCAGAGGTCTACGGCTCTGCTGGCGACAGGACAACTCTGCGAAGTAATAAGGAGAGCCAAGATGAGCGAGGCGACGAACAACTATTTTAATGTGGGCGCAAAGCAAGTTGAGATCGATGAGGAATTTCCGCCGTTCTATACATCCATGGAGGACATACCCTTCGTACAGCTAGGTGACGGCATTCGAGCGCGTCCAGTGTTCGGCAAGAATCTTCTTGTCAATTACGTATACTTCGAGGCGAACGCAGTGGCTCCAGTGCACCAACACGCCGAGGAGCAGATTGGTACATCGCTCGAAGGCGAATTTGAATTTGAGCTAAACGGCGAGACACAGATTATCAAACCGGGCGTCTTCTATTTTGTGCCGCCGAACGTGCCGCACGGCGCTAGAAGCCTCGACAAGCCCTGCGTTGCAGTCGATATCTTCTCTCCCCCGCGTTCCGGTGTCAGGGAGATGTTTGAGAAGGTAACGGCCGCAAAGCCTGATTGAGTGCTATGCACGGCCCTTCCGTCTGCTATATAAAAGGCAGTACGGCAACTCCTACAGAAGGTATCAGTCTTGGCGCAAGTCCAGGGGCCTGGTATGACGCGCCGACATATTCAGCCGTATCAGTACTAAAGGCGCGCAACAAGTACTATCGAGACAAATTTGCAGAACAGCTTATCAGGGCTATAATTGCGTATTGGAAAGGTATTGTGCAGCATTCCCTGGGCTCGCAACACTGTTCTAGCCTGGTCTGATGGCATCTGATCGGGTAAAGTAACGTGACCGGCTTGCCGGCTACACAGCACACACTGGCGAACTGAGGTGATCCCTTTGGCAACCGTTACCGGTGGTCGAAAATCCACATCCGAGAAATCTAAAACAATAAGCGAAGAAAAAGTGAAGGCGACTGTACCTTCCAAAGAGAAGGCGGCCTCGACAACTACTCGAAGTGGCGGCGCTGGCGCGCGTCAATCGAATAAATCAAAGACCGACCGATCTTCTGGTGGCCCATCGGCAAAGGGTACGACCCTTGTCATCGTCGAGTCACCGACTAAAGCCCGAACAATCAGCTCCATATTGGGTCCGAAATTCATTGTTATGGCCAGCAAGGGCCACGTCGCGGACCTCCCAGAGAAGGGCTTAGGATACGACGAAGGCACTTTCGAGCCGGTGTATGAAGTGCCTTCCCGAAAGGCCAAGGACCTTGCAGCGCTCAAAGAGGCTGCACGCCGAGCGGATAGGGTCATAATCGCTACCGACCCCGACCGCGAAGGCGAGGCCATTGGATGGCACGTGGCGCGGCTTCTGAGCGCCGTAAACCCAGAGCGTCTTGAATTTCATGAAATTACGCCGCGCGCAATTCGTGAGGCCCTTGCAAACCCGCGCAGAATTGACGACGGGCTTGTCAACGCACAAGAGGCGCGCAGGGTCCTCGATCGCATGGTTGGCTATAAGGCGTCGCCCGCTCTCTGGCGCACCGTAAGACGCGGCCTGTCTGCCGGCCGTGTGCAGAGCGTCGCCATGGCAATTATTGCCGACCGCGAGCGTGAAATCACGGCATTTGATATTCGCGAATACTGGTCCATACATCTGACATTTGAAAGAGAGGACCGAGTTCAGTTCGCAGCGGATCTTAGGCTGCTCGACGGAACTGATCTTCGCATTGGCGACGATGCGCCTCCGGCGCTTCGGGATGAGGAAGCGGCACGGCAGGCACTGGAGCACGCGCTCGGACGCCGCTGGCACATTGAGAAGGTCGAACGGACCCAATCCCGTAGGCGTCCGCAGCCGCCGTTCATCACGAGTACTTTGCAGCAAGCGGCCGGTACAAACCTGGGGTTTAGCCCGAAGCGTGCCATGGCTGCCGCACAAAGTCTCTACGAGCGGGGCCTCATTACCTACATGCGAACCGATAGCGTGGCAATTTCCGCGGACGCGGTCACGGCAGCAAGGGCGGTGATTGAGAAAGTCTGGGGCAAGTCCCATGTCCCCAGCGAGCCGCGGCACTATACGAATAAGGCGGGCGCACAGGGTGCGCATGAGTGTATTCGGCCGACAGACCCCGCGCTCGAGGCAGTGGGCGCGGATCTCGATGAGGATGCACGACGCCTGTACCGCTTGATCCGCAATCGCTTGCTCGCATGTCAAGCGGCAGATGCGGTATACGACCGGCGCAGCGCGGACATCAATGCCGAAGGTTGCGGGTGTATCGCCCGTGCTCATTCGTCGCGCGTCGTATTCCCAGGCTGGCTTGATGTTGCCGGGGTTCACGATGACGATGACGACGGCGAGGGCGGACAAGAGCTACCTGATCTTCGAACAGGCGAGGAAGTTCACGCGGCCGATGGGAAGACGGAGCAACACGAGACGAAGCCGCCGGCCAGGTATACCGAAGCCTCCCTGGTCAAGGCATTAGAGGAACGCGGCGTGGGCCGGCCTAGTACGTATGCGCCGACCATCGACGTCATCGTTGAGCGTGGATACGCAGTTAAGGAAGGGCGTGCGCTCAAGGCAACACCGCTCGCGCTCACCGTAACCGATTGGGCGCGGGAGCGAATTCCCGATCTTGTTGATCCGGCCTTCACGGCACGCGTCGAAGGGGATCTCGATCTTATCGCTGACAGGCAGCAAGATTCCAAGGCGATGCTGAAGCGGTTCGCCGACAGCTTTCTTCCTGCTGTGGCGGGGCCGTCGACGCAGGCAGGAAGCGCGTGGAGGGGCCGCCTCCCGAGCCCACGGGTGAGAAATGCCCGGACTGTGGCGGCGATCTGGTCAAGCGGGCAGGGCAGTTCGGCACGTTCGTCTCATGCAGCAATTACCCTGAATGCAAGTACAAGCCGCCAAAGGTTCAGCCGGAAGTACCGCAGGGTACCGAGGCGCCAAGCTGCCCGAACTGCGGTGGATCGATGGTTATGCGACAGGCATTCCGAGGACGCGGGAAAGGCAACATGTTCTGGGGATGTGCTAACTACCCATCATGTCGAGGAATTGTCAGCGCCGACGGGACCAAGCCGGAAGCGCCCAAGATTGAGCCCGAGTTGTCTGCCCTTGCCGCGGCCACGCCGTGCCCGAACTGCGGAAAGGCTATGACGGTACGAGTCGCGCGGAAGGGATCGAACGCGGGGAAGCCGTTCTTGGGTTGTACCGGCTATCCGAAGTGCAAGACTGCAGTAGCCATCACGGAATCTAACGCTCAGGCTCCGGCTTCGGCCTAGCACTGGGCTGGCCCTCGGACAAGTTGAGGTCGTCGTACCACGACTCGAGGGCCCGCAGCAGGGCACGCGGCAAAGGATCCTTAATCAGCGACTCGCTATCGGTTCGAAACGAATTGAGCGTCTTAGGGTCAGCCAATCGTCCTTCAGCTGCGTACTCGCAACCCTGTAGGAACGCCTCGAGCTTATCGAGTTGATGAACAAGTCGCGCCTCGGGACTGTCATCCCGCGCGTAGACTTCCCAGGTTTGGAGTAGAGCATCGCTCGCCTGGGGCGGCGCGCCCTCGAGCAAAATTGCAAGCGCGCTGCGTTCCGACGCCGCCTTCGCCTCACGGTGCGCATCGACCCGCCACTCCGAGATATTCGGCGGGTCACTCGCCAATGCGCGCCGCTCCTCGGCCGTTGAGCCTAACTCATCGAACGGCGTGCTATCTCCCGTAATCGTCTCGGCCAGGTCGTGTGCAAGCGCAATCTTGATCGCCTTGGCCGAGTCAAGCTCTAGTGCATCCGCGACCAACCAGGCCATCACTGCCAGGCGCCAGCTGTGTGCCGCAACGGTCTCTGGCGAAATAACTTCTCGGTCAATCCAACCAGTGCGGAGGAGATGCTTCAGCGGTTGGATCCGATGCACGAGCTGGAACAACGCACGTGAGTAGGGCTCGTCGATGTGCGGACTGCCAATATCGGCCATGCTTGTCCTGGACTTTCTATGCACGTTCTCGTGCGTCTAGCATACGTGAGCGGATGCGCAAGTGTCAGTGCTGCTCAATCGCCTACCTGAGCAGAGAAGCATGCGTGCCTGTGCCCTCAACGTTCGACGGGCTATCCTAAGAAGGAACGGACCTTATCCAGCGGCAACTCATGCGCCGGCTCGGCCCGCGCTGTGGCGCCAGCCAGACAGTCTGCGCCACATGCACAATTGACGGCTTTCGTGGTTGTGACCGGCTCTCATATTGAAATAGGAGAAGAAGCAATGTCAGGCCTGACAATTCAATCGCCCGGCCAGAAGACAAGTAAGTTGGTTGAGCTGATGCGAAATCTCGCGGGAACGAGAGGCGGCACCGGCGTAGGCTTTCGCCGTCAGAGCGGCCCGCGTAAGCGAGTAACTGCACTCGTTGCCTCATTTGCCGCCGGCGACACCGACGGTGTGATGGCAGCAAAAGGTGCGGGAGTGGATGCACTGGAGATTAGGATTGCCGGCGAGAAAGACATGCGCGGTCTTGCCGACCTGATAGCCCGTGTCGGTATGCCGGTCGGCGTGTCGATGCCCGCGACCGCCGACGCCACGGCCGCGGCAGCTGCTGCCGACGCTGGGGCCGATTGGGTGCGTCTCCCACTCGACGCGAGTATTGCGACGATGGAGTGGGAGAAGCCCGGCCGCCTGCTTACGGTCCCATTTGAGCTGGAACTTGACCTCGCTCACGGTCTTAATGGCCTTAATGTAGAGGCCATACTCATCGACCAGGCCGTAGAGATGCCGGAGGAGTTTTCGTATCGTGACGCGCTCAGGCTTGGCGCTATACGCGAGTTGATCAAGAAACCGCTGCTGCTACATGCAGGGCCTGGGCTCCCACCAAGCGCAGCCGCCGCAAGTGAACACCTTGGCGCCGACGCACTGGTTGTTTATGCCGCTGGGGCCAGGTCGACTGAGACACTCGCTGCATATATTGCGGCATTAGAGCATCGAGCGACCAAGGCTTAGCAACGGTTTCAGCCGCACGTACCATACCGCGCATAACCGGAATTCAATGTATAACCGTAGCGTCCACATTTGGGCCCGTGAGCCTGCGCGGCGATTCCCTATTTTGCAACCAGTGCCGCCATTCTCTGTGGTATGCTGAATCGGAGTTACACCCAAATACTTCATTAGGGTCCATCAGGCTTTCGCATATATTTCTCGCGCGTATACAAACAACGTATCGATCGAGTAAAGTAAGTGCCGCTAGTCAGCCTGAGACCGTCGGGATGGTACTTGTGCAGCCCACAGTCAGGCCATGCTTACCGATGCGCTACGATAAATCCGAACGAGAATTGCTCGGCTCTCTGCAAAGGCCAACTGGGTGCTCTGGATAGCTGCTGGGTGGTGAAAGTGTGACCTCAACTAGTTCAGCAGCAGGCTTGTCCGGGCCAGATGACGTTTCCGCCAATCGACTTGCTGCGGGAATGCAATCTTCCGGTTCTCTAGCGACTGATCAGGATGAAGTTCCTGCTCATCTTCTCCGCCGAATTCTGAGCCTTAGCAGCAGCGTCGGTCCGGACGTTAGTCTCGACGACTTCGCGCGGCGGCTGGCAGAGATATTCGTTGAAGTAGGCGACTTCCCATTTTCCGTCGTGTTTTTCTATGACTCGTCGGATGACGCCTTTTATGCGGAGGCCATGCACGGCGTTCGTGCGGACAACTGGCAAGACATTCTCGCGGTCTCAATTCCAAAACGTGTGTACGAGCGAGTCTTGTCAACGCATCTGCCTGGAAGCAAGCTCCTTCTGATTCGCAGCGGTGATACAGCGCTTTCCGACGCAGAGGTTGACGCTTGTTTCACGCCTCTACTAGGTTGTGCCGGCCTTGTTCAAACGCGACCGGCTCGTTCGGGTAGTAGCAAGTCGCGCGTGACCGCGGGGCCCACCCTTTACCTCACGCCGCTTGAGGCGCCAGGGCAAGGGACCATAGGTTTTTGTGCGAGCGGGCGGCCGCCTATTTCCCCTGCGCTGGGAGCGCCGAGCCTGCGGGCCCTGGAGGCCTTAGCCTCGCAAGGCGCCATCTTTATAGAGAATATTCAGCTGTACTCGCAGAAGCGCGATGAGGCGGCAGTGTCCTCGGCGCTTCTCCGCGTTGCTGCGGTAGTCGGCACTACCGACGTCGACACGCTCGTTGAGCATACGCTTGCTGTACTTCCAGGGCTGTTCGGGGGCCAATTTGCAGCGCTGCTCTACCTCGACACAAGACGTGTGGAGCTGCGGATGCTCGAGCCTAGCCAACCCGACGGGAAACTGACCTCGCTTACCGAGATAAAGATTGCGGGGTCACGGGTAGAGCAGCTGGAGTCAATTCTCAGGTGCCCTGGGCCGGTCAATATTGAAGAGACTGAAATCGCTCGAATCCTTCCAGAGCGTCTCGTACACACGCGTAACTTGCGCAGCGCCTTGATTATTCCGTTAGACCTAACGAACAGGCCGGCTGACGCACTTGCCGTCTTCTGGACTAGCGGCTCACATCGATTCCGACAGCGCGACTTTGACGTAGCGCGTGGCGTGAGCGAGCTTGTTGGCGTTGCGCTCTCAAACGCCCAGTTGTATGCCGATGCCACGGCGAGGGCCGAGCAACTCTCGACGTTGTATCGAACTGGTCAAATGATGAGCTCTTCCCTGGACCTAGGCGGCACGTTGCGTACTATCACTGCCGCCGCGGTGCAGCTAACCAGAAGCAAGCTCTGTTTGATCTATTTAATAGAGCCAAAGTCCGGCTTGCTGGATTTTGTCGCGGGATCTGGACTCACTGGCGCCCAGGTCAGTCCGTCGTCGCTGCGGCCCGGTGAAGGACTGCTCGGTCGCTGCGCGTTGCTTGGCAAGCCAGTGCTGGTCGATGATTTGCTGTCGGCGGGCCAGCCGGCCGCACCTGAGCTCGTGCTTTCTGCCGATGCACGGTCGGCGCTGTTCTTACCTCTCATTGCCAGTGGCGAAGTGATCGGCGTTTTGGCCACTGCCGCCGAAACCGTTGGCTTTTTCCAATCGGATCAGCAGCAGCTTCTGCAGGCCTTCGCAAACCAAGCGGCGATCGCAATCGAGCGCGGTAGGTTGTACGCGGCCGAGTCTCGCCGCCGCGAAGTTGCCGAACTGCAGCAGAACATGACGCAATCGCTAGGCTCGACACTTGAGCTTCGGGATGTCCTGTACCAGGTGCTGAACTTCGCGTCGTCATTCATCGAGAACGATATTGCGGGCGTACATGTCCTCAACGGCAATATTGTCGACATGGCCGTCATGCGACTGGATGATGGAACCCTAAGCGACGAGCCGTTCCACCACGGCGCCGTGCTCGGCGATCCGCTCTACAGTCAGATGCGTGCGTCGGGTAGTGCAATCGTGGTGAGCGATACACGACGCGAGCCGCTCTGGCGACCGATCCAGTTGAACACGTCGATTGCATCGTGGATCGGCGTACCGCTGTTGATCGACGGTGACTATACAGTGGTGTTGGACCTATTCAGCCTCCGAGGTGGAACCTATACGCAGGAGGACGCCGACGGCATAGCTCAGCTTGCGCAACAAGTGGGCTTTGCCGTGCGCAACGCACGGTTCTATGCGAGGGAGCACGAAGCAAAGACGCGCCTTGAAGAGCTCGATCAGTTGCGAACGGACTTCGTCTCGACCGTTTCACATGAGCTGCGTACGCCACTCACCGGTATCAAGGGCTTCACCGAAACGCTGCAGACGTACTGGACTCGGCTAGACGACGAACGCAAGCACCATTACCTCGACCGGATTTATGGCGCAAGCAAGCGCCTGCAGCGGTTGGTACAAGACCTATTGTTTGTCTCGCACGTCGAGGGCGGCACACTGCCTTTGACCATACGCCGGGTACAGCTCGAGGACCTGATCAGCTCCGCCG
The DNA here is from genome assembly GCA_028287725.1 of Chloroflexota bacterium. GTDB lineage: Bacteria > Chloroflexota > UBA5177 > JANWHV01 > JANWHV01 > JANWHV01. The sequence goes on from JAQBPC010000190.1 coordinate 14,119, forward strand.
TTCACGAAGTCAAACAAAAGTACCGAGGGCAGACGATCTTACTAGACGTGCCCGACTCACTTCCCCTCGTGTTGGCCGACGCGGACCGGGCGCAGCAAGTGCTGGTCAATATCATGGATAACGGCGTTAAATATTCCCCCGAGGGAAACGAGATTTCTGTTCGCTGCACGGTCCTACCGGATGCCGTGAAATTTACAGTGCTCGACCGTGGCCCAGGTATTCGTCCGCAGGACCTACCTAGATTGTTCACGCGCTTTGGCAAGATAGATCAGGTTATCCGTGCCGGCCATGTTGGGACCGGCCTGGGCCTGTTTATCTCAAAGCAGCTCGTCGAGCAGATGAATGGCGTGATCACGGTCAATAGTGTTGTTGGCGAAGGCAGTCAGTTCAGCTTCACTCTGCCACGCGCTGATCTCTAGAATTGACCCACCTTCGAGGGCATGGTAGGCTGATCTATGCCTCAACCAGGCTGGGCGGCCGCGGGCGGCATTGCCGTCTGAGGAAAGTCCGAGCTCCAATGTGCCAGGATGCTGGGTAACGCCCAGTGAGGGTGACCTCAAGGAAAGTGCCACAGAAACATACCGCCGACGGCCTTCGGGCCGGGTAAGGGTGAAATGGTGAGGTAAGAGCTCACCGGCAGGCGGGTGACCGTCTGGCCGCGGTAAACCCCATCCGGAGCAAGACCGAATAGGGGGCAGAACGATCTTTAGATCGTTCAGAGATGGCTCTTCTCCGCTCCCGGGTTGGTCGCATGAGGCGCCGGGTAACCGGCGTCCTAGAGAGATGGTCGCTGCCCGGGCTTTGTCCGGGACACAGAACTCGGCTTACAGGCCTGGTTGAGGCACACAATTCTGTTGATCTTGATCGGCTAACGCAAGCCTGGTGAAAACCTTATGCGTGAACAAACTGGCTACCTCCAGCGAAGCTAGTGTGCTGGGACATGCGCTACCGTGTTCGTCCATACCATGCAGCTAGCACCGCAATACCTGCGATGAATACAACCATGATGATAATGAGTGGTGTTGCGATTTGCGCATGGCTGGCCGCGGCAATCATGACGCGCCTATTCTGGTTGTGCGGTTCATGACCGCCCGCTTGTCTGGTGGAATCACTGGGTTATGCTCCAACTTGCGCTCCTATCAGCAATTCCGGCGAGAAGGCGGCGAGCAGCTCCCTGGGCGAGCACTCTGTCTTGTCTTCGACCAGACCACAGGAGGCTGCGAGCATTCCGACAACCCCGGCGGGAGTAAGACCCTCGCTCTGCAGGGCGGCTATGCCGGCCGATCCGTCCCTCTTTGACAGCCGTTTACCTTCCGTGTTCTGCCATAGCGGCACGTGGACGTAGCGTGGGGCGCGATAGCCAAAACTGCGAAATAATACGAGCTGAAGCGGCGTACTTTCGTAGAGATCGGCGCCGCGGACTACTTCTCCAACCTGCATCATCGCGTCGTCGACTACGACCGCAAGCTGATACGCAGCGGTACCGTCCGCACGCCACACGACGAAGTCGTCCTTTGGTCCGGTTAGATGCACGGCAGTAGCCCCGCGCAGGCGATCATCTGTGCTTGTCACGTGTTGTTCCGTGATCCTGAACCTGTACGATGGCTCTCTCCCAGGGTTGCGCTGCTTTTGGCGTTCGCGTCGCTCAGGATCCCTGCATGTACCGGGATACCCAGCGGCTGATAGTGGCGAATGGGGCGCGCTTGCCGCCTCCGCTATATCAGTGCGGCTGCAGTAACAAGGATACAGGTCTCCTGCTGCGATCAGTCGCTCCAGGTGCTCAGCGTACAGCGCGGTTCGCTCACTCTGCACATAAGGGGCGAATGGACCACCGACATCCGGTCCTTCGTCCCAGTCGAGACCCAGCCAACGAAGGTCGGCAAGTATCTGCTCGGCATGACCTTGTCTGGTTCGTTGCCGATCGATGTCTTCCATGCGCAGCACAAAGCTCGCTCCGGAATATCTGGCGAAGAGCCACGCGAGCAGCGCGGTTCGAAGGTTACCAAGATGGAGTAGTCCGGTGGGACTGGGGGCAAATCTCCCTCGTCCCTGTACGGGCTGGGTCATGCTCTGTCCGTGATGTCCTCGTGCCTGGGCACCAATGCACTTGCATGTCGGCTTACTACCATGATGCCCAGCTCATGCATTCTACGCCGTACTGAAGGTGGCGAAAGTACCTCGGCGTCGGCGGCCCATTTCATAAGCCATCGGGCCAAGCGATCATAGTCGCGTACCTGGAACGTCAACATTGTCCGGTCATCTTCGGCGTGCTCGCTCACCAGGCCGTATGGCTTTTCCTCAAGAAGCCAGCGTGCCTTGGCCGTATTTACGCATACCACGACCGTATGATACTCCTCCGACAATCCGCGCTGCTCGGGCTGAGGACGTCTGTCCTCGCGCTGCTCGAAACGTTCGTCGAGGAGCAAGGCATTGTCGATTCGGTCGAGGCGGAACATGCGAGGCCCCTCGCGTAGGCGGCAATAGGCCAGCAACTGCCAGGTATGGCCCAAATTTAAAAGTCCATATGGCTCGACCATCCGTTCTTGCGGAGCCGGCTTGCCGTACGTGTGATAGGTAATCCTCAACACGCGACGTCCGACAATGGCATCACGCAAAGCTCGTAGATGCCTGTGCATTGGCGAAGACTCGGTCTGTACGAAACTGATACTCTCTTGTACTTGTCGCAACTCGCGGCGAGACTCTGCCGTCAGGGCATTGCTGAGTTTTGCCTGGGCTGATTCGGCGGCAGCGCGAAACGGCGCGTCAAGCGCCTTCGCAATATAATCCGCGCCCAGGGCAAGCGCACCTGCTTCGAGACCTGTGAACATGAGCGGCGGAAGAAAGTAGCCTTCCGAAAGGGCATAACCCTGCCCTGGAAGTGCAACGACAGGAACGCCCGCCTCGCACAGTGCCTGGACGTCGCGGTAGATAGTCCTGAGACTTACCTCAAACTCTGCCGCGAGGTCTTGTGCTCGCCGTCGCCCATGGGCCTGAAGCTGCAGCACGAGCGCAAACAGACGGTCCATTCGATTCATGCTGCTATCCTACGCTGGCCGGCGCCCACCTGCAACGTAGATAATCCACACATGACGAGGCAGAGCGCAACATGAGCTCGTTCCGATGGCCATAACGCGAAGGCAAACGGAATAGCCGAGTGCAATTTTGGCATAAGGTTGCAATATGCAGCCCCGAGACCACCTACGAACGGATTTGGCGTAAAATCACTTAAGCACCTGAATGCGGTCACGTCGCCCCCAGCATGGTTCAACGGCGCGGTGCCTACCGGTGTTGCAACTGGCGGTCGCGAGGAGGGAGAGGCAGCGGATGAACATACGCTCAATTCACACAGTCACTCACGAGCAATACCGACACGCGTGGGACAATAGCATTCCTCCCGTGCTGACGGTGAATGAAAATGAGGTCGTCACGTTTCAGACCCGGGACTCCGGTAATGATCAGATTCAGCCCGGAGACGATGTCGAAGCGGTGCGAAACCTCGATTTCTCGCGAATCAACCCAATTAGTGGCCCGATAGCGATCGCCGGGGCCCGTCCCGGCGACGTGCTGCAGGTCGATATTCTTGGCATCGAAACGCGCGACTGGGGGTGGACTGCTATCATCCCTGGTTTCGGCTTATTGGCCGACGAATACCCCGATCCATTTGTCCATGTCTGGGCGTTCGATCGTGAGCGGAATCGGGCCGAGTTTCGCCCTGGCATTTCGGTGCCTCTCGATCCGTTTATCGGCGTTATCGGTGTTGCACCGGCTGGTCCTGGCGAACATCCCACCCTGCCACCTCGTAATGTCGGCGGTAACATGGACATCCGGTTTATGCGCGAAGGCACAAGCCTCTATCTCCCTGTCGCGGTCGAAAATGCCATGTTTTCACTTGGCGATGCTCATGCGGCCCAGGGAGATGGCGAGGTATGTGGTGTGGCTATCGAGACCGCGGCAACCGTAACGGTCCGCTTCTCACTCCATCGTTCGATTAGCCTGAAGACCCCGGAGTTCGACGTCAGCGGCGCGTTGGTTCGAACGTCCGCTGAACATGGATACCACGCGACGACAGGCATCGGGCCGGATTTGATGGAGGCATCCAAGGATTCCGTACGCGCCATGATCGCCCACCTTGAACGGAAGCGCGGGTTGGCCCCGGACGAAGCATACGCACTTTGTTCGGTAGCAGGCGACCTAAAAATCAGTGAAGTTGTCGATGCGCCAAACTGGGTCGTATCGTTCTTCCTGCCGAACAATCTGTTCCAAGCATAATAAATTCAGTCTCGAGTATAGTTGACGTCGCAATGTCACTCCCACTACCATACGGACTGGCGAATTTATGTTCCTGGAGTTGATACCGCCGATGTCAGTGACAGTGGTCATTCCCATGGTGTATGTGGTACACCATGTGACAGAGTGCTCGCCATTCCTGGCAAACGCACTGGCGTATAGACTCAGGCGTGATGGGGAGAAAAGTTGAGAGCAAGGGGCTGTTGGTCCCTCTCGAAACTTCGCTCCTTCCGTGGTAGCCCCAACCGCGGATCGCCCAGGCGTGTCGCCGGCCTACTACAGGTCGGATCCATCGGTGTTGCGATGGACGTTGATTGTTGTGTCGTTCTGTGTCGTAGAGAGGTCACAATACGACCATGAGGCTTTCCCGTGTCTCCGCCGTGCTCTTCGTTATCTTTGTCCTGGTCAGTTGGTGGATTATCGTCACGCCGATAACCAATCTCTTGCCCGACGCGTCAAACCATGCAGCGGACATCGACTTTCTGTTCAAGTTCATGAGCGTGGCCGCCGTCGCGGTCTTCCTGATCGTGCAGGGCTTCCTGCTTACGTTCGCGCTGAAGTATCGGCGTCGGCCTGGTCAGAGCGTGGATACCTTAGGCTCGGACATCCACGGCAACACTCGACTCGAGATCATCTGGTCGGTAATCCCGGCCATTTTCGTGATCGTCCTCACCGTGATGAGCATCAAGGTGTACAACGACATCATTGCCTCACACAAGGGTGCCTACGTCGTGAATGTGACGGCGTCGCAATTCCAATGGGCATGCGAGCATCCGGCATATAAAATTTCCGAGAGCAATACCTGCCATATGCCGGCAAATGAGCAAATTACTCTTAACCTACGCGCCACTGACGTAATCCACTCCTTCTGGGTACCAGAGTTCCGAATCAAGCAGGACGCGGTGCCTGGATATCCGACGGCCATGCACTTCATCGCCACGCGCGTCGGAGAGTACAGGCTCATTTGTTCTGAGTTCTGCGGCTATGGTCACTCTGCAATGTACGCAAAGCTATTTGTGATGAAACCGGCCGACTTTGTTACCTGGGCAAAGCAACAACAGTCGCAGTCGACCGGTGCGATTGGTGCCGTCTCGTACAAGAAGGATGTATCGGCAATCTTCACCGCCCACTGCGCGGCATGCCATATTGCCGGCAAGCTCGGTGGGTTGAGCCTTGGGTCGTATAGCGGACTTGTTGCAGGAGGTGCAATCGTTCCTGGTTCTGTATTCAAGCCCGGCGACCACAAAGCCAGCGTCCTCTGGAAGATTATTCAGCCCGGGACGGGGCAGCCAGGCGGGGCGCAAATGCCCCTTGGTGGCCCGTACCTGTCGAAGCACGAGATCGATACCATCGCAGCCTGGATCGACCAGGGTGCAAAGAACAACTAATAATCTGGCACCAGCACGCATCATAATTCGAACGCTACTTTCGCACGAGTTAGAGGGGTCGGGAGGTTACGGATGTCAACGGCGGCGGTAGGGGTGGGATCCCACCATGACGCGCACGCCCATGGCGGCTCGCAGTCATGGATAAAACGTAATATTTTGAGCACGGATCACAAGGTGATCGGTCTCAACTATATGTACACAGGGATTTTCTTCTTTATTATTGCCGGCTTATTCGCAGAGGTGATGCGATTAAACCTGGCTCAACCCGGCAGCAAAGTCGTATCGCCGGATGTCTATAACCAGCTCTCGACGATTCACGGCTCGGCGATGATCTTCCTGTTCACCATTCCGATGCTGGTAGGTGGCTTCGGTAACTTCTTGATGCCCCTTATGATCGGCGCCGGAGACGTTGCGTTTCCGAAGCTGAATCTCGCAAGCTACTTGTTCTTTCCTCCCGCCGGCATCATATTATTCGCGGGCTTCCTGTTTGGTGGCGCCGCGCAGGCTGGCTGGACCTCCTACGCGCCAATCAGCACGCAGACTCCCCTCGGCATGACACATGACTATGGTCAGATCTGCTGGCTCCTAGGCGTCATCCTCGCCGGTGTTTCCTCGACCATGACCGCGATCAATTTCTTGGTCACGATCATCAATATGCGGGCGAAGGGCATGTCCTTCCACCGCATGCCATTGTTCATCTGGGCAATGCTCGTAACGGTAATCCTTACCTTGGCCGTAACGCCGGCTCTTGCCGGCGCATTGACGCTCCAGTTGCTCCAGATCATATTCGGCATCCCCTTCTTCGACTGGAGGAAGGGCGGAAACGTGCTGCTTTGGCAGCATATGTTCTGGTTCTATTCCCACCCGGCCGTGTACATCATGATTCTGCCAGGCATGGGTATCGTGTCGGAGATCATTCCCATCTTCTCGCGCAAGCCAATCTTTGGCTACAAGGCAATCGCCTACTCCAGCGCCGCGATTGGTCTACTTGCCTTCCTCGTCTGGGCTCACCACATGTTTACGAGTGGTGTCCAATCGTGGCTCGAAATTTACTTCATGATTGCCACCATGATTATCGCGGTGCCTACCGGCATCAAGGTATTCAGCTGGGTCGCGACACTGTTCGAGGGAAACGTGGTACTTGACGCACCGCTGCTGTTCGCCCTCGGATTTGTCTCGACCTTTACCGTGGGTGGCATTACCGGAATCTTCCTCGCCTCAGTGCCGGTCGACCTGCAGGAGCATGGCTCATACTTCCTGGTAGCGCATCTTCACTACGTGCTGTTCGGCGGTAGCGTGTTTGCTATCTTCGCGGGAATCTACATGTGGTGGCCGAAGATGACCGGCAAGATGCTAAATGAGAAGCTGTCTAAGCTGCACTTCTGGCTGATGTTCATCAGCTTCAACGTCACGTTCATGCCAATGCACGTCATTGGGTTGCTTGGCATGCCACGCCGCGTCGCTGACTATGATCCACAGTTTGGGTCATGGAACCTCTTTATCAGCTTTGCCGCATTCGTACTCGGCGCATCATTCCTTGTGTTCTTCTACAACGCGGCTGTGAGCCTCGCTCGTGGCCAGAAGGCTCCGGCAAATCCGTGGGGTGGCCGGTCATTGGAGTGGACCGTGCCCTCGCCTCCAGGACATGGCAACATCGCGGTCGAACCTTACGTGACTGCAGGGCCGTACGAATTCAACCACCCAGCCGCATGGTTCGGTCCTTCAGAGTCAAAGTCTGCTGATGAGGCACACCACGCGTAATAGCAGCCGGTAGTGAGTCCAGGAAGGATTGTAGATGAGCGCGACGAGCCCGGCACTCCCGGTGCACCATAAGGCCAAGACCAATACGGGCCTGAGCAATGGCCTCATTGGCGTGATGTGTTTCCTCGTAAATGAAATGGCGCTGTTCGGCAGCCTGATCTTCATGTACTTGTATGTGCGTCGCGCTGCGCCGATCTGGCCGCCGGTGGGCTACAAGTCCTTTGATTGGCACTTGCCGACCGTTAACACCGTAATTCTGCTCAGCAGCGGTGTGACCATGCACTTTGCCTTTCAGGCGCTGCGGCGTGGCAACATGCGGTCGGTATACAATCTACTGATCTTAACGATCGTGCTCGGTGTGATATTCCTCGGCGGTCAGGTGTACGAATACAATAACCTGATCAATAATGAACACCTGACCATGGCCGTAGGGATCTATGGCGCAACGTTCTTCATGCTCACCGGGCTCCACGGTATACACGTTACCGGCGGTGTGATATTCCTCCTCATACTTTTGTTCGGTATCCTGAGGGGGAAGTACACGAAAGACAATCTCATGATTCCCCACGCGGCGACGCTGTACTGGCACTTCGTGGACGCGGTGTGGGTAGTACTATTTGCACTCTTCTATCTCACAGTGCCCTGAAATCGCTCGACCCGCGGCGTCTAGTCAAGTGCTTCGGACTCACCGATTTTCTCGGCGCGATGCCGGCTACCGAACACATCGAAGATGGACGCTGAACTCGTAGCTTAGCGTCGTCTACACTTGACAGGTTGCGCAAGGACAATACGTGAGAAGCAGGGCCTTACACAGTGTGGCTCCCTTGGCTGAACAGCCGGCGAAACCGGTTTCCCGGGAACCAATAGCACTGCCGGTTGGAAAGGTCGATCGGGATGCGCGATCGACCATAGGAGACTACGTGTCTCTGGTAAAGCCTCGCATCATGGTTCTTTTGCTCATCACAACGCTCGC
>JAQBPC010000191.1 GCA_028287725.1 Chloroflexota bacterium
CCACATCTCGGACAACTACTTCATTCCCGCGATGTCTCGCTGGGCACACTTCGGCGGACACTGGTGGGGAATCCCAGCCGTCAGCGGCCCGCTCGCCGGCCAATCGGTGTATCTGCCCAAGTATGCGGGCGCGTTGGGCTACAACAATAGCAATCTCAAGACCTGGGACGACTACTATCAGATGTCCAAGAAGGCCGTTAAGTTCGATAAGAACGGCAACCTTACGCGCATCGGTTATTGGCCCGGCATCACGTCCCTCACGTTCCACGTTTGGGAAACCATGGCTCGCGGCTTCTGCCCTGTCGGTCACGGCATGTACAACGCCCAGAACCAGCCGACGGCGACCGACTCCTGCAATGTCGCGTTCCTGACCTACCTCAAGAAACTGGCGGACCTCTACGGTGGCTACGCCAAGCTCAGCACGTTCCTTACTGGAGACCCGGACATCTGGAACGGCAGCCCGAAGGACTACATGGCCTCCGGCAAAGCGATCATCTCGCCCTCCGCCAACGCTTACTGGGCCATCACGCCTTTCGACCAGAGCACCTTTGGCGTGAAGGGCGGTCTGAGCTACCAGGTAACTCCGCTTCCGCCCACGGTTCACGGCACGATGGCCGAGGTCGCCAACTATCCGGCGACGCAGCAGGTCGTGATCATCCCACCTGGCGCCAAGCATCCTGATGCCGCATTCCTGGCCACCAAGTTCATCGCCTGGGATAACGGCTACCTGCTCGGGCCCTCCACCAACGGGTCGCCGGTTGCCGCCGACCAGCAGAAGTGGGTCAACGCATTCATCGCCGGCGAGAAGCCCTTCCGCCAGAAGGCAGGGTTGCCAGGTAACCCGGTTGGCTCGCTCCAGGCAGTACAGATGCAGCCGGAACTTGCCAAGCTCAGCCAGGCCTACCTGCCCACGAATCCCGTTCATGTCTATTACCTGGAGCAGCTCAACAAAGCCACGGCTCGTGTCCTGTATGGCCAGCAGTCGCCATCGGCAGCATTGGCACAGGTGCAGAGACTCGTCGTCTCCGACGAGAAGCGGCTGCAGAGCCAGTATGGAAAGTGGAATTGGTAGGTTTCATTCCGACCCACTGACGGAGAAGAAAAATGCCCGGACTGAAGCACCACTGTTTCAGTCCGGGCATGGTTCCGGTAGCCGCTCCTGCTACCGGTCGTAGATGATGGATCAGCCTGACCTTTCGCACCAACGACTGAAACGCTGCGGTTCCTGGCGGGAACGGGCCTCTCACCGCGTTGCATAGACCGGGCGGGAAGAGTCGCGCGGACGTGTAAAGGCCGGCGTACCTAGGTTAGTGACTGGTCGTCGAGTTTAATCCGCATTAGGCACATGGGAGAGAGTATGAGACTTGCCGGAAAGACTGCCCTCGTAACCGGTGCGGCAAGCGGCATTGGACGCGCGATTGCCGAGACATACGCCCGCGAAGGGGCGGCGGTGGTCCTGGCCGATCGGAACGAGGAGCTTGGACGCGAAGTCGTGTCGGGCATTTCGGATCGTGGAGGGACTGCCAGGTTCGAGCCAGTCGATGTGACGCAATCTGCTCACGTTGCGGATTTGTTCGCCCGTGTTGGCCGGCAAGACGGCAACCTCGATGTCCTGGTGGCGAACGCCGGAATCATGATATGTAAGACTCTGGAAGAGACCTCCGAAGAAGAGTGGGACCTTATGCATGCCGTAAATCTGCGCGGCATGTTTCTCACGATCAAGTACGGCGGTCCGATGGTCCATCGTCCCGGCGGCACCATCATAACGACCGGTTCAATCGACGGGCTATTCGGTGCGCCGGACAATGCGTCATACGCCGCGTCGAAGGGCGGCATCATTGCAATGAGCCGCGCTGCCGCGCTCGACTATGCAAAGGTTGGCATCCGACTCAACTGCATCTGCCCCGGTTGGATTGACACGCCGATCAACGATCTGTACTTCAAAGACAAGCCGGAAGAGAAGGCGAAGGCAGCCAATTTGCATCCGATCGGGCGGCTTGGGACGCCTGAGGACATTGCAAACACCGCGCTGTTTCTTGCCACTCCGGAAGCGTCCTTCATCGTAGGACTGGCCATGGTTGTAGACGGCGGCATGACGGTTAACTAATGGCATGGTAGCGGGGGATGCGTTGATGCGGGCGAAGAATGCCGATCGGCTGGACCGTCATCCAGCGGACACTAGTTCGTGATGGCCAAATTCAAGGTGGCTGGTGCAAGCGTTACGCCAGAACCGATAGTACTGAAAAGCAGTCGTCTTAGTCTCGTTGCCGAGCCGGCACGCGGTGGGCGGATCACCTCGGTCCGGCATCTGCCAAGCGCGAAGGAGATTCTCTGGCAACAGGCGCGGCATGACGATTGGCCGAGGTACGGGATACCGGAGTCCGAGGCGGATCTGCAGGGTTGGGACGAGTGTTGCCCCGCGATTGGGCCGGGTGCGTTCCCACAAGGTCCATGGGAATCCGTGCACAACCCCGCCCAAGGAGAGGTCTATGCGCTTCCCTGGCAGGTTCACGACTCCGCTGCCAGGCGTGTCACCATGTCCGTCCATGGCGTCCGCTTTCCCTATAAATTGGTCCGAACCATCGAGTTGACGGATGATGAGACGATTCGGCTCGACTACCGCATAACGAACCACAGCGCCCTTCCTCTTCCGTTTATCTGGTCGGCGCACCCCATGTTGGCGGCGCCCGCCGGCGGTCGCATCGAGCTTCCTGAAGGTTGTCGCGCTGCCATTGTCGATTCTTCGGATGGAGGGCGCCTAGGAGCTGCCTACGATCGCGTCCTATGGCCGGAAGCGCGTTCAAGCGCTGGGGCGTTGGCGCGCTTGGATGACGTGCGACCGGGAAGTGGGACTGCGGACAAGCTCTATATCACCGATGTACCGACCGGGCAGTGTTGCTTCGTTCGCCATGACGGCCCGCGCATAAACCTCACCTGGGACCCCGTGCAGATTCCGTACCTTGGCATATGGGTCGACACGCGGTTCGCGGGCAGCCCACAGGTGGCCTTAGAGCCGTGCCTGGGCTACCCCGATTTGATGGTCGAGGCCGCGCGATGGGGACGGCACGCCGTCCTGCCGGCATTCGGCGAGCGTTCCTGGTCATACAGCATGACGATTAGCGAGCCTGATAAGTAAGCAGGAGTCGCTGGAGCCAGGCAAGGGGGCCGAGGTTACGAATAACCTCGGCCCCCTTGATAGCACGCTACGGCAAATTGACGATGTCTACCGGCTCGATCGCATCGGCCGGTGTATATCCGAATACCTTGGCGTAAAAATAGAATTCGGCGTCAAGCGACCGTTTGATGTTTTTCGCCATGCGGAACCCATGTTGCTCACCTTCAAATGGCAGATATGCGACCGGTATGCCTTTGGCCTTCACTGCCTCGAACATGAGCTCCGCCTGCGACGGCGGCACTACCTTATCTTCCAATCCCTGGAAGATGATCAGCGGGCGAGCAAGCTGGTCGGTATGGTGGATGGGAGATCGCTCCACGTACAGGTCTCGCCTCGCCGGATACGGTCCGATCATGCTATCGAGGTATCGGGACTCAAACTTGTGCGTGTCGGTCGCAAGAGCCTCGACGTCGCTGACGCCGTAATAGCTCGCACCTGCCTTGAAGGTATCCCGGAAGGTCAGTGCACAGAGAGTGGTATACCCTCCGGCGCTGCCGCCGTTGATCGTCAGCCTGTTTCCGTCTACCAGACCCTGCTCGACCAAATACGTGGCGCCGTTAACGCAATCTTCGACGTCGATGATCCCCCATTGGCCGTTGAGACGACGGCGGTACTCCGTGCCATAACCGGTGCTCCCACCGTAGTCTACGTCCAGAATTGCGAAGCCACGACTGGTCCAGTATTGGACGGTCGTGTCGAAAGCGCTGGAGGTTGCGCCGGTGGGACCACCGTGGATGTTCACCAGTAAGGGGGGTTTTTCACCTGCGGGCGCCACATACTCCGCGTTGGTGGGCCTGTAGAAATAGCCGTGGGCGGTCAAGCCTCGCTCTGTAGGAAATTCAATATGCTCCGCGACCGAGATGTAGGCCGGATCGAGCGCTATGGTGCTGGATCGACGCAGCACCTCGCACTGTCCGGTTCCCAGGTCCAGCTTGACGATGGCTCGTGGCGCGGTAGACGATCCTCCCTCGAAGACGGCCTTTGTGTTATTGACCTTCAGCCCATCAAACGAGGTGTACGGCGTCTCGAGCCCGGATAGCTCACCGGTCGACGTGTTCAGCGATGCCAGATGCTGGCTGCCGTTCACGATGTACGAGCAAATAATCCGGTCCGCAGCCGCAAAGCCGTAGGTCACCATATCGAAGACCCATAACGGCAGGCCAAACTCGGCCTCCATCGGATAGAGCGCCTCGATCTGTCCGTTCCGGCGCCGATAGAGGTTCCACCAACCTGTTCGGTCGGACACAAAGTGCAGCTCGCCGCTAGGCGACCATGCTGGCTGGAATATCGATTCGTTCTTCCCACCTGCCACCAGTGTTGGCGTTCCTAGACCTCCCGCGGCATCCACGGGCGCAACCCAAAGCTGGGACTCGTCCCATGGCATGTTCGGATGGTTCCAGGTCACCCACGTGAGCTGGGATCCGTCCGGGCTGAGCCTCGGCGTGGAGTAAAAATCGGTGCCCGAGACGAGCACGCGCTCGTCGGAACCGTCCATGCCGATGCTCACCACGGTGTTGACGGCCTCGCGCCCTTCGACACTGTGGTCTTCACGCACGAGCACCAGCCGCTGGCGCTTCCGGTCAACGTCACCATCGGCATAGCGCATGCCGTTTTCAGCGGTGAGCGGCTCGGGCTTTCCACCGGGGGCTTGCCGGTACAGGCGCTGGTCGGCAAAGTTTGAGAAATACACGGTGCCGTCATTGACGACGTAGGCGCCGCCGCCGTACTCATGGACCCGAGTCCGTACGTTGAATGGAGGCGGTGTCACATCGCCGACGACACCGTCCGCGGTTCGGCGCACCAGCACATTGCGGCCCGCTTCAGCCGGTCTTCCCTCGAGCCAATAAATATCCTCGCCGTCGAGGGCAATTTCGCCGAGGCGGATCGACTCGGCGACGATCAGATCGGAGGTGATCGGCGATTTCCAGGTACCAAACGGTGCCGTTTGTCTGCCCGCCATATGCTACCCGCTCTTTCTATCAGACAGGAACCATGCAGAAGATACTGAGGCGAATGCGCCGCATGCGCGTTCCAGTCCCATCCATTTCTTGAATTGAATGAGGTCCCTGAGTTCAGGGTAGCAGGAACATGGCAGCACACTTCAA
>JAQBPC010000020.1 GCA_028287725.1 Chloroflexota bacterium
GACGATCGGCGCCGTTTAAGAGCAACAGCCATGTGGGTCCTGCCTCGAATCACCTGGACAAGCCGGCTCATTGGAAGCCATAATGTTCAAGCTTGATGAGCCTTTCTTGAATTCCGTAACGTCCGGCAAAGGCTTGGTCACAGGTGTCAGAACGCCGGTCTGAGCCGCTTCGAGCACGTTCACGGCCTTCACCGGGATACTGCAAGCTCATCGCCGAGGCACTCGGCAAAGAGATCAAATAGCTCGTCTGCTTCGGCGCGCGTGATTGTCAGCGGCGGTGCCAGGGCAATCCAATCGGGATCGGCTCGAACGATCAAGCCACGCCCGATCGCGCGATGGCCGACGCGCTGTCCAAAGCGCAGCTCCGCTGGGAATGGAACACCTGCAGCAGCATCCTTCTTCAAGCCCATGCCGATGAGCAGGCCCTTGCCGCGAACATCCGTGATCACGTTCAGCGGCGCGAGCTCCTGGATGCGGGCGCGCAGATGGTCGCCAATCTCGCGTGCGTTGGCACAGAGATCGCGATCCAGTATCTCGCGGATTGAGGCAAGCCCCGCTGCGCTCGACAGCGGATTCCCCCCAAAGGTGTGCCCATGGGCGAACTCTACATTGTCTTCGTCGTCACCCCAAAACGCGGCGGCAACATGGTCGCGGAAGGCGATCGCCGCGAGCGGGCCGTAGCCCGAACCCATGCCCTTGCCCATGCAAATAATGTCAGGCGTGACGCCGAATGTCTGAGCGGCAAACATCTGACCTGTACGACCAAAGCCCGTGATGATCTCGTCGAAGATGAGTAACACGTTATGCCGATCACAGATTTCGCGCAACCGAGGCAAGTACTCGACCGGCGGAGTGGTGATGCCACCGGTGTTGCTAATTGGCTCGAGGATGACGGCGGCAACTGTCTCCGGGCCTTCCAGCTCAATGATCCGCTCGATCTGGTCCACGCAGGTGACGCCACAGCTTGGGTAGCTCAGGTTGAAGGGACACGCGTGGCACGTCGGAGGCATGGCCTTCACGAAGCCCGATAGTGTGGGCTCGAAAATCGCCTTACGCCGCGACAATCCCGTCGCCGATAGGGCGCCGAGCGTAGCGCCATGAAAGCCCTTGTAAAGGCTGACTACTTTGTATTTGAGTGGATTGCCGGATTGGCGATGATACTGTCGTGCCAATTTCATCGCGGCTTCCGTCGCTTCCGAGCCTCCGGACAGCAGCTTGACGGTGTTGATGTCCCCTGGCGCCACTTCTGCCACCAGATTAGCCAGCTGCACAGCCGGGATGTTTGTGGCATGGAGTGGGGGCGCAAAACAAATCTGATCGATCTGCTGATGGAGCGCTGCGAGTACTCGCGGATTGGCGTGACCTACGTTCACGGTAAATATGCCCGAGATGCCGTCGAGATACCGCTTCCCATTGACGTCCCAGTACCAAATGCCCTCGGCGCGCGCCATCACCAGCGGAGCGTCGATGAAACTTTTCATCTGCCGCAGATCGAGCACCATGTGCCGCAGGAGGTCGGGCGACGCGAAGCGCGCCAGCCCCTCGTCGGCCGCACCTGTCTCAACGTCGATTTCCCTGGTCCGCTCGTCTAGCATGACTACTCCTTCGCCAGTGGCGTGTAAACACCTTCGATATCGAATGACGCTTCCCCGCGTCGCGCCGGGCAGCTTTGCGACCCTCGCCTGCGTGCTATCCCTGAAACTAGTTGGAATACCTCCTGTTGTCCCTTTGGAGGATGCGTTCGACTGGTGAATCAAAGAGCCAATCGACCGCCTCGAGGCCGATCCCTAGGGCGCCGGCTTCACGGCCGAGATCACTCCGCAATAAGGTGCGATCTTTGCCGACGACCGGCAGGACGCGAAGTCGAACGATGCGCGAAGCCGCCTCGAGCACGACCGGACTATCTTGCACGAGCGAGCCACCAAGGATGACCATCTCCATACCCAGCAGGTTCAGTGCCATGCTAATCGCCTCGCCCAGGCGCTCACCTGCCTCGGTGAGCAGTCCCAGTGCCAGCTTATCGCCGGCATTCGCGGCGGACGCGATATCGTGCAGATTTAGCGTCTCGGCGACTGTTGCCAACGATGAATAGACACCGCCGCGAAGCAACTCGCGGGCCCGCTCGACGAGTGCGCGCGCCGATGAGCTCGCCTGAATGCATCCACGGTTCCCGCACCGGCAAAGTGGGCCATTCGGATCTACCGTGATATGTCCCAGCTCACCGGCGAGCCCACCTTCGCCAAGATAGGGTTTCCCGTTGATCACGATACCGGCGCCGATCGCGGTTCCCACGTCGACGAACAAAAAATTCGAAGCCCCGCGGCCATTACCAAGACGCATCTCGGCGACAGCTTTCGCTCGCGATGTCTCGTCGAGAATGACCGGCATCTTTAGCGTGTGGCCGAGCCGGTCCCTCAGGTCGAAGCGTTCCCAGCCAGGCGTATTGCTACGGATGACGCTGATGCCACGCGCAGTGTCAATTATTCCAGTGAGTGCGACGCCGGTAGCACCTATGGCGGTGAGTGGCGTTCCCGCGTCACGCGCAAAGTCGCCGATCAGCGCGGCGAGACACGCGACGATTTGATCCTGTGTCAGCCCATCAAAGACGCTGCTGGAAACTTCCAGATAGGAATAGTTGGTCCCATGGACGTCGACCAGCATCAGATTAACTGTCTCGGTGCCGATGTCTACTGCCACAACTCGCGCGTCGTCAGGATGCAGCTCGAGCAGAACGGTGGGGCGACCGGGCCTGGGGGACAACGAGCGACCTGCCTCGCGCACCAGCCCAAACGCCTGCAGCCGCTGCACCACGCGCGCGGTCATAGCCGTGCCAAGACCGACCGTGGCGGACAGCTCGCTCCGCGTAATCTGGCCTTGGACGCGAATTACGTCGAGAACTGCGAGCTCACTCCGCGAGACGCCATTTGCCAACACAAACCGCCCCCTTTGAGGCGTTATACTAGCACCATCGATCGGTTTCCGCAAGAGATTTCGATCGGATTGTTCTACAGATTGACTTCTTTCAATGCATATTAGTGGAAATACTCCTCTGTTTTTCTACTTCAGTAGAGTTAATTGGAGCGATGGCATATGCCGATGTTAGATGGAAAAGTAGCGATCGTGACCGGGGCCGGCAGCGGCGTCGGTCAAGCCACCGCTGTGGCGCTGGCCCGGGAGGGCGCGAGCGTAGTCCTGGTCGGAAGGCGTCAAGCGGCACTCGAGGAAACGGCCACGTTCAGTAGTGCCGCCAGTCCGCATGGCGCGTCCCGGGTGTTGGTGGCGCCATGTGACGTCACCGTGCAGGCGGAAATAGAGGCGGTTGTCGCCAATACCATCGAAACGTACGGCGCAATCGACATCCTGGTGAACAACGCCGGCGTGAATGTGCCGCGGCGCTCGCTGAAGAATCTGTCGTGGGAAGACTGGCAGAAGATTGTCAAAGTGAACCTTCACGGATGCTATCACTGCATCCAGGCTGTGCTGCCGCATATGCGCGTACAGGACGGCGGAACACTGATCCACATTGGCTCATATGCCGCGCGACAGCCGAACCTCATATCAGGTGCGGCGTACACCGCGGCGAAGGCCGGCCTTGCAGCCCTGAGCGGTGTCATTAATGTTGAAGAACGGGCGCACGGCATTCGAAGCACGATCGTCACCTTAGGTGAAACGAACACGCCAATCCTCGACCACCGACCCGCGCCGCCGTCGCAAGAATCGCGGGCCAAGGTGCTACAGCCCGAGGACGTTGGGGAATGCGTGGTGCTGATCGCAGGCCTACCGATGCGTGTCACAATCGAAGATATCGTGGTAGCACCAACATATCGGGGCTGATTGCTCGCGATTTGAAGCGCCGAGGCCAGGCAAAGGCCTGGTCTCTCGTACGTGGGCGAGTAGTTTGAGCCCAACGGCGTCTGCCAGCGGAAGTCCGTGTGACGACGTGCGGAGTATTGCCCGTTGTCGGTGCGCCGAGGATTCGGCGCACCGCGCTAACGTCTTGTTCCTGCGCTCCTCTTGACGCTCGCAAGGGGTCGGAGCAGAATGCGCATATGAACGCACTACAGCAGGTCGACGCTCCAGTGCAAGCACGGGGGCAGTTGGTAGTGCAAACCCGGG
>JAQBPC010000208.1 GCA_028287725.1 Chloroflexota bacterium
CGTGAAGCTTTTCCGCCACAATGTACATATAGCGATCCCGATTGTTGCCCTGATAGCCGTGGTCGCGTTTATCGTGGTACGCTGGCGGCGCGGCATCGCACGGGTTCGGGCACAGCACTGGCCTGAGACTGTCTTACCGGCGCCGCCACCGAGGCGGATGCGAGGTACGACGCTCCATCTCGGAGGCAAGACCCCGGAGCTCCTTTCTAAGGATGAATCAATCTCCTGACGCACATTTCCTTACAGTGCCGTACAGGGTAGACTGAGTGGAGGAGGGCAGCAGCCAGACGCCTTAAGCGTACCTTCAGTTGGCTGGCCGCTAACCAAACTATGTCCAGTGTCATTTCAAAAGATCATGTGATCAAACAAGTCGTCGATGCGCATCAAGGCATTGATCAGGTTTTCAAGGCGCACGGACTGCCGTGCACGGGCTGCCACGTGTCGACGTATGAGACGATTGCCGGTGGCGCACGTACTCACAGCCTCGACCTTGACGCGCTTCTTGGCGACCTCAACAATTTCGCGACCTCCGGCACGGTCCCGGCGCCGAAGAAAATAAACGTCATTAATCGCCAGTCCAACGGCCCTGCACGGCGTGAGGGGATCAAGCACGTCATCGCGGTGATGAGTGGTAAGGGCGGCGTTGGCAAGTCTTTGGTTACCGGTCTCCTTGCCGTCACCTTGAAGCGGTGCGGCTATCGGGTCGGCATCCTCGATGGCGATATCACCGGACCGAGCATCCCGAGGATGTTCGGGTTGCCCGTAAAAGCGATTGCTCAGGGCACACTCCAGGCGCCGCGTACCACCACCGGTATCGCAGTAATGTCGATGAACCTCCTGCTCGAGGAGGAGGACCAGGCGGTTATCTGGCGTGGGCCGATGGTTGCGGGTGCCATAAAGCAGTTCTACAACGACGTCGAGTGGGGCGAGCTGGATTATCTGCTCGTCGATTTGCCGCCGGGCACATCTGATGCGCCCATGACTGCAATGCAGTCGCTGCCGCTCGATGGCGTCATCGTGGTGAGCACTCCCCAGGGGCTGGCGACGATGGTTGTGTCCAAGGCTATTCACATGGCACAACGGCTAGAGGTGCCCATCCTCGGCATGGTCGAGAATATGAGCTACATCGTGTTGCCGGGCAGTGGCGAACAGTACGAGCTGTTTGGCCCGAGCCAGGGACAGAAGCTTGTGGCAATGTCGGGCGCGCCGTTGCTTGGGCGCTTGCCTATCGACCCACTTATTGCCCAGATTTGCGATGCGGGCGATATTGAGAGTTACAGGTCTCCAACTTACCAGGAGCTCACCGACAATTTCCTGAAAATCACGGAGCGGGCAAAAGACTCGGCTAACAAGCCCGGTGGACTGCTCAAGATCGGGAAAATCCTGCGGGGGGCAGGCGCGAACTAACCGCGGTCCGGAGCATGCGAACGGATGGACACGCCGTATACCTATTCACCCTTGGATGGTGTCAGCGGTGATAACTCACTGCTGACTCCGCTAGCGGGCCAGGCACAGCGAACCTGGCGCCGCTGGGTTGGCCGCGTGGCGTTCGCGTCCGGCGGGCTACTTTCGGCCACGATAGCCGGGTCGCTTTTCGTTGTCGACGCGGTAACCAGGGCGTCGAAAGTTACCTCGTTCGACACCTACACGTTCACGCCATTTGAGCTTGATTTGCCGTCGGAGGACGTGCAGATACCAGCCATAGACGGGGACACACTGTCGGGTTGGTGGCTACCCCGGCCCGAAACCGACCGTGTGATCCTGGTGTGCTATGGCTATCGTAACCGTAAGTCGGACATGCTCGGCATTGGAGCAGCCCTCTGGCGGAGCGGCTACAACGTGCTGATCTTCGACTATCACGGGCATGGCGAGCACGCCGGAACTCGGGTCACCCTGGGCTATCGCGAGTTGGAAGATGCACTGGCAGCAGTGCGCTTCGTGTACGAGCGGGTACCGTCGGCCCGGCTTGGCGTGGTGGGTTTCTCGATGGGAGCTTCAATCGCGATAATGGCCGCGGCTCGCGACACTCGGATTGACGCAGTAGTTGCCGACAGCCCGTTCGCGGCGCAGCGGAATCCCATTATCATGCGTATGCGGCAGCGATTCCATCTGTCGTGGTCAGGGCGCCCGGTGTTGTTCTTCGCCGATCACATTCTGTACTGGCTGCTTGGCTATCGATTCAGCGATGTTGAACCCATTCGCGATATGGCGCGACTCGGCAATCGCCCGATCATGTTCATTCATGGGATGAAGGACACCGTGGTCGACCCATCGGACAGTGAGCTGTTGTTCGAGGCTGCAACAGGGACCAAAGAGCTCTGGCAGGTGCAGGGAGCGGAACACTGCGGCGCGTATTTCGCAAACCGTCGGTATTATGTCAAGCGCATAGTGAGCTTCCTTGATCGCGCGCTACGTGACGACGGTGTTCGAAGTGCCGCCATTGAAGAGGTTGAACTTGAACAACAAGAACAGCACGACGATCAAGACAATAACCAGAAGCACAAGGACAATGGCAGGCCACGAGCCGCTGTCCTCGGTATGCGCTTGATCGCCTTCCCGCGACTCCACTTCGTACACCCCCACAGAACAGGTCACTGACTGGGCAAGTTATAGCCTCGCCGGTCTATCCAACGCACCAGTGTACCGCCGCGCGTTACCATCGGGGCACGCTCGCATGCGCGTGTTGTGTTCAGCATGTCAGAAGATGAGGAGAAAGCCCACCCTGGTATACTCGGGGGCGGGAGGGACACGTGAGTTTGCAAATGGGAATCGTGGGCCTGCCGAATGTCGGCAAGTCCACGTTATTTAATGCTTTAACTGCAGCGGGTGCGGCTGTTGCCAATTACCCGTTTTGTACGATCGATCCAAATGTCGGCGTCGTTGAGGTGCCGGATGAGCGGCTAGAGAAACTAGCAGAGCTCGTGCACCCAAAGAAAATTGTGCCGGCCACGATGGAGTTTCTGGACATCGCCGGCTTGGTTCGTGGCGCGAGCCAAGGCGAAGGATTGGGAAACCAATTTCTTGGCCACATCCGGGGCGTCAACGCAATCGGCATGGTGGTGCGCTGCTTCTCGGACACGAACGTTACCCATGTCGAAGGTAATGTCGACCCGCTTCGCGACATTGGCACAATCACCACGGAGCTGTGTTTGGCCGACTTGCAGAGCGTCGAGAAACGCAGCGAGCGGTCGCGAAAAGCGTCGAAGTCCGGTGACAAGAAGTTGCTGGCCGAGGCGGAGGCGCTCGAGGCCCTTGCCGCGCATCTGAACAATGGTCTTCCGGCGCGCACGTTCGCGACGCCTGAGGATATTGTAGACGTTGTTCAGGAGCTTCATCTACTTACCGCAAAACCGGTTCTGTACATCGCCAACCTCGATGAAGGCGACATGGCGGCGATCGACACGCAGAAGCCGGAGAGCTTCAAGGCCGTCGAAGCCTATGCCGCGAGTGAGGGTGCGCAGGCGGTCGCCGTGAGCGCGAAGATAGAAGCAGAGCTGGCGGAACTTGGCCCTGAAGATGCTGCGTTCTACATGGAAGAGCTTGGTCTGGCCGAGGGCGGCCTTCCGCGCATGATCAAGGCTAGCTACGCGCTGCTCGACTTAATCACGTTCTTGACCGCGGGCGAGCCGGAGGTAC
>JAQBPC010000223.1 GCA_028287725.1 Chloroflexota bacterium
CGTCCAGGTCGACGGCATCGCGCATCAAGTTGGGACAGGACAGGGGGCAACGACGATCGTCTGCATATCGCGCCAGGAGGCACGGCAACACTGCTTGATGTGACCGGTGCGGGAATCATCGCGCATATCTGGGTGACAACCGACTGCAAGGAAAGTGACCATCTGCGCAAGGTTGTCCTTCACATGTGGTGGGACGGAGAGGAGACACCCTCGGTCGAGGCGCCGCTGGGCGATTTCCTCGGCATGGGTCATGGCACGACACGGCCCTTCAGCGCTACAGCTCTGAGCATGAGCGCGCAAGACGGAAAAGCGCTTAACTGCTTTTTCGCAATGCCGTTCGCCAATGGCGCACGGGTCACTGTCACCAGCGACTGCACTGAGCAGGAGGTCCTGTTCTACTACTACATAGATTATGAAGAGCACAATCGGCTCGACGACGACCTGCTGCGCTTTCACTCGCAGTGGCGGCGTCAGAATCCCTGCGACGGTCTCTCCCAGCAGGAAGCTGCAGAGCTCACCAACGACGAGTACGAATTCGGGGGCAAGAATATCGGCGGCGAAGGCAACTATGTGATCCTCGAAGCGACGGGGCGCGGTCATTACGTAGGCTGCAACTTGAATGTGACCAATTTGCGGCGCACCGAGCGTTGGAATTGGTACGGCGAAGGCGACGACATGATCTGGATCGATCAAGACCGCAACGATTGGCCACCTCGCCTGCACGGCACGGGTACCGAAGACTACTTCAATACTGCCTGGTGCCCTTCCGAAGTGGTGAGCGCACCCTATCAGGGCATTCCGCTGCCAGGTGGCCCCAATTGGTCTGGCCAAATCAGCCTCTACCGCCTGCACCTGGAAGACCCGGTCCTGTTCGAGCGGGACGTTCGCGTCACCATAGAGCACGGCCACGACAATCGGCGTTCGGACGACTACTCCAGCACGGCGTATTGGTACCAGAGCGAACCGCACGCGCCATTCCCCGCACTTCTGCCGGTTGAGGACAGACTCCCAACAGACCCGTCAGGGGAGGCGGAATGACCCGTTCCGCAACTTTCCGTCGCTCGGGACTAGGTCTGATCGCGGCAGGCTGCCTGACAGTGAGCTGTCTGATCCCTGCCCAGCGAACGCATGCCGGGAGTCGGGTAGCGCCGGCATTCCCTTTTGAGGTGCGCGGGCTCACTCAAGTAGCCCAGCTGATTGGACCGACGCCCGGCAGCCCTAACGCGGGCACAGCCGCCTCGCCGCATTCGATCACGGACACTACTCGTTGGGGGGTCTGTGGCGGGGACTTAGGGAGCCTGATGGTAGCCCAGGGCACTGCGTATATCGCGCTGGGCGACAACTATACCAGCTGTCCGCCAGGGACGGGCGGCCCGGGTCCCGGGCTTGTGCCGCCTGACTGGCGCTCCAACGCTCTGGGAATTATCACGAATCCACGAGACTTCACACACGGCTTGCGGATCACGAAGTGGTACAGCAGTGACGGCCGGCATGCCGCGGAAGCGATCCCCTCGCAACATGATGCCGGTAGTTGCCAGGACAGTGCAACGCCCGGCTGCGAGGTAACCGCGATCCCTACGTATGGTTTCACAACCCAAAACCGCCTCTTCCTGGCCTATATGAGTGTCCATCATTGGGGCCCGGCGGCTGTATGGGACGTCAACTATTCGAGCCTCGCCATGTCTTCCGATCGAGGAAAGACCTGGCATATAGAACGCGGCAAAGTGCAGTGGGGTCCGAAGAGCAACTTCGCGCAGGTTGCAGTTGCACCCGACCCGGACGGCACGCATTTGCTCTTCTACGGCATTCCGGCGGGCCGCTTCGGAGCGGTCAAGCTGATGCGGGTGGCCAATAACTGGCAGTCGGTACTCTCGCAGAGCAGTTACCAATACTTCATCGGCACGGACGCAAACGGCCGGCCACGGTGGAGCACGAAGCCGGCGCAAGCAGCTGTGGTGGCAGGAGCACCGGTGGGCGAGTTATCGGTGATTTACGATGCGGGCCTGAAGCGGTGGCTGATGACCTACCTGCAAGGCGGCAACGACCAGATCATGCCGAGCAGCGGCGACCTGGTAATCCGCAGTGCAGCGAACTATTGGGGACCGTGGTCGACGCCTGCAACCTTGGTCAGCCATACGCAGTTTCCAGGGCTCTACGGCGCCTTCATGAATGACCATTTCGTCGCCGACAGCGGGCGCACGATTTATTTCGTCATGTCGCAATGGGACCCGTATAGCATATTTTGGATGCGCGCTACACTCGCACCAGCAGGCGTTGCTAAATGAACCATGGGAGCGGAAAGAAGTCGTTTCACGCCTCAACCGCGAGCACGAACGGGTAGACGGGGCCGGCCCCTGCCTCCCGAAGTAAGCGTGCGACCACCGTGAGCGTCCAGCCGGTATCTGTCCGATCGTCGACAAGCAGAATTGGTTTCCCAGCCAATGCCGGAAATGCCGCGGAAACTTCACCAGGCACTTGGAAGGTGCCGTAAATGGCACGGAGCCGCTGTGCGCTGTTGGAACGTGTCCTACTCGAGGCGCCCGTATGGATAACGCTGCCCAGGTAGGGCAACCGTCCAATTTTGGCGATTCGGGTCGCGAGGCTGTGTACGAGTTGGTGTCGGGAGCGAGAGCCCACGGAGACGACCGCGGCGGGTCGCTCGCCCCAATCCCACACGGCGAGCACTTTCACCACCGCCTGGAATAAATCTTCGGGAATGTCCCCGTCTGCCCGATCGGCCGCGAGTAACTCGCGCACTCGCGAGCCGTACCCGAGGTCGGTAAATCGCGCGATGGCGCGGCCAGGCGCGGCCATCTGTTCGATGGGGATGCGGCCAGACACCGGCACGCCTATCGCGGCCATGGCCGCCGGCCATTGCCGGCGCGGTTCAAGTGTGACGCCGGGGCGGCTGAGCCGAACCTTGGCGGCGGTCACAGTCTCATCACTGACTCCGGTGGGAGCGGCGGTGCCACCGCAATTGTCGCAACGACCGCAGGGTTCGGCGAACGGATCGTCAAGCTGCTCGCGCAGAAACTGCATCCTGCACCTTCCGGTGGCGATGTAGTCGCGCATCGCCTGCTGCTCAGTACGGCGGACCTCAGCTACCTTCGCGTAACGCTCCGCATCGTAATGCCACGGTTGGCCGGTTACTTCCCAGCCGGACTTCACCCGGCGGACCGCGCCGTCTACATCGAGAACTTTGAGCATCGCTTCGAGCCGGGAGCGGGACAGATCAACACGTGTCTCCAGGGCAACGGTGCTCAGGGGCTTGCCTTCCACGGCGAGCGCGGCAAGTGCAGTACGTACCAGCTCTTCATTGGGGAATCCAACCGAGGCAAAGTAATTCCAAATTGCCTGGTCCTCGTGTCCGGGGAGCAGGATCACATCGGCCCGCTCGACGCCACGACCGGCGCGTCCAACCTGCTGATAGTAGGCGATAGGCGAGGACGGAGCGCCAAGGTGAAGTACAAAACCGAGGTCAGGCTTGTCGAAACCCATGCCGAGCGCGCTAGTGGCGACGAGCGCCTTGACGCGATTGTGGATCAGGTCCTCCTCGGCTGCGACGCGTTCCGCTTGCTCGGTTTGGCCCGAGTAAGCGGCGACCGCGTAGCCATTCCCACGCAAGTAGTCGGCAACCTCTTGGGAGGCGGCGACAGTGAGCGTATAAATGATGCCGGCCCCCGGTAAATCCCTGAGATGTTCGGCTACCCAGGCCAGTCGTTCCGCTTGGCTCGATAGAGATAGCACGGACAAGTAAAGTGACTCGCGGTCGAGCGTTCCGCGCAGCACCAGTACGTCCTCGTGCTCCTGCCCCAGCCCAAGCACTTCGGCGACATCTTCGACGACTCTACTGTTGGCGGTAGCGGTGGTGGCAAGTACTGGTATTGCGGCAGGGAGGTCGGTCAGCAGAGTTCGGAGCCTCCGAAAATCCGGGCGGAAGTCGTGTCCCCAGTCGGAAATACAGTGCGCTTCGTCGACGACGAGCAGTCCGCAGGTGGCCGCGAGTTGAGGCAGGACCTGGTCGCGAAAGTCGGGGTTATTCAGACGCTCAGGTGACAACAGCAACACGTCAATCTCGCCACGGTTGACCTGCGCGTAGGTCTCGGCCCACTCTTCAACATTCGTCGAATTGATTGTGGCCGCGTGAATTCCGGCCCGTTCGGCGGCGGCGATCTGGTTCCGCATCAGCGCCAGCAGCGGCGAAATGATTACTGTAGGACCCAGGCCGCTGGCCCGTAACAGGGCCGTCGCCACGAAGTAAACTGCTGACTTACCCCAGCCGGTGCGTTGTACGACGAGCGCGCGCCGGCGATCCGCGACAAGTGCCTCAATCGCAGTCCACTGGTCGTCGCGGAGCCGCGCCTGGTCCCCGGCGAGGGCCCGCAGATAGAACTCTGCTTGCTCACGCAGCGTGGGGAGCTCGATGGTACTGCCCGTCATCTAGAATCTCCAACATTCGCATTGTTATGGCAAGTTCACCTTATAAATATAGGTCATGTAATCACTCGCCTAAGAGCGACTATCCGGATTGGGCCTCCACGTCATAAAAGTGATTGCTACGTCGTGTCGTTTAATTGCCAATGCGCCAATGTAGCCGGGGCTCGGCGCGAAGTCTCTAATCGTCCATGGCGCGGCCAGGTCCGTATCACCGTCAATGCTATGTAGTCGGCTCGGCCGTTCGGGTCGAAGCTCTACGTCAAACCTTTCCAAGGCGAATGACAGGCCATCGCCTGTTGCTTTGAGAAAGGCTTCCTTGGAGGTCCAGCATTTGTAGAAGGCTCGGACTCTCTGCTCGGACGGCACGGCGCTGAGCGCTGTGTGCTCGCTCCTGGAAAAGAAACGCTCGGCAATCTGAGAAATCTCGGGCAGTGGGCGCAAGTATTCAATGTCGACACCGAGCGGTGCGCAATACGATAAAGCGTAGACTGCCACCCCCTGTGAACGCGCAACACTGAAGTGCAGGATCTGGTCCACATTCTCGAGATTCGCCAGGGTAGGTTTGCCGTTTGCGCCATACGCGAACTGTACTCGGGTCGGTGCGATCCCCAGGTATTGGCCGAGAATTGTCCTGAGCGTGGCTCTGGCGATAATAAAGCGTGATCGATCCTGCTGAAAATGAAATCGCTCAGCCCTCGCATGCTCGTCTTCAGAGAGCAGTTGTACAACGTGTAGCGCACTTGGTCCGCTCAGATCGGCAGCCCAGACGTGAACATGAACCTCGTTCAAAGGACGCGCCACCGCAGCGTTATCCCATGCAACGTTCATGGAATAAGGATCTTGCTACCACATGGCATCAGCAACAACCTGACTATGTGCATGCACAAGCAGCTCCATGAACTGACTTGCACTAGGCCCGCTCTATCGTTCTGCTTCATGCTACCTAATTACGCAGCCATCTTATGTCCGGCCAACGCTTCACTTCGCCTGTAGAGACGTTCGTCCATGGTAGCCATAACAACCACGCTGGTAGATTGCAGGAAGACTTGCTGAAGTGTGGCACTTTGCCATATACCATTCAGCTCGGCCGTAAATCGATAAGGTGTTCCAGTGGTGGCAATGCCAAGCACTCCGTAGGCCGACGTACCACGGCCACCTGATATCTAGCACGCAGCGCACATAGGACACGTTAGGGAAGTGACGCTCATGGCAGCACGCGAATGATATTGGTAACAGGCGCCACTGGCTACGTCGGCGGACGGTTGGTGCCTCGCCTGATCGCCGCCGGGTACCCGGTGCGCGTACTCGTCCGCGACCCCGACCGTCTGCTCGGGCGCCCCTGGCTCGCGCAGGTGGGTGTGGCGCGCGGCGACGTGGGTGATCCGGCCACGCTAGCTGCCGGTTTGGCCGGAGTGCATACCGCCTACTACCTGATCCATAGCCTGCACGGCGGTAAGGGATTTTACGAGCAAGACCTGGAGGCGGCGCGCAATTTTGCACGAGCCGCCAGCGCTGCCGGGGTCCAGCGCATTATCTACCTGGGCGGTCTCGGCGATCCGGACGCCGATCTATCGCGCCATTTACGGTCGCGACAGCATACCGGCGCCGCCCTCCGCGGGGCCGGCGTACCCGTGACCGAGTTCCGGGCCGCGGTGATTGTTGGCGCAGGTAGCGCCTCATTTGAGATGATTCGGCACTTGACAGAGCGTCTACCTGGGATGATCTGTCCGACGTGGGTATACAGCCGCGTGCAGCCCATAGCCCTCGAAGACGTGCTTGACTATCTGGTTGGAGCCCTGGAAACGCCGGAGAGTACTGGCCAGCTGATCGAAATCGGTGGGGCCGATGTGCTGACCTACGCGACGATGATGAAGGGCTATGCCCGTGTCCGCGGTCTCCGCCGCATCCTCCTGCCTGTGCCCATTTTGACGCCGTGGCTGTCATCTTACTGGGTCCACTGGGTGACGCCAATTCCGGCAGAGATTGCGCGCCCGCTTATCGAAGGCCTGCGCAATGACGTAATCGTCCGGGACACGCGCGCACAAGCGCTGTTTCCGGGTATCCGACCAATGGATTACCGATCGTCGGTAGCCGCCGCGCTGGCAGAGCTCAAATCCGGAGACACTGAGTCGGCATGGAATGACGCACTGACGGCCAGCCAGGGAAATAGGGTGCCCCTCGTGCTCGCCTCGCAGGACGGCCTGATCATAGAGCGGAGAGAACGGAATACGTGCGCGTCGCCGCAGGAGGTGTACGAAGTTTTCACCGGCCTGGGAGGTGCCCAGGGATGGCTGTATGCAAATAGTCTGTGGAGGCTACGTGGCCTGATCGATCGCCTTTTAGGTGGTGTTGGTATGCGGCCAGGACGCAGCTCAACGGCGGGAGTACGAGTAGGAGATGTCATCGATTTCTGGCGTGTTGAAGCGGTGGAAGCCGGACGCCTTATACGACTGCGGGCGGAGATGCGCGTGCCGGGCCGTGCCTGGCTCCAGTTTGAGGCGGTGCCGCTGTCTGACGGCGCGACATCCCTTGTGCAGACAGCCCTGTTCGCGCCGAAGGGCGTGTTCGGACTGGTCTACTGGTATGGGCTCTACCCGGTCCACAAGAAGATCTTTGCTGGACTGATCGCAGCAATTGCCAGGCGGGCCGAGACTGCAGGAGCTCATAGTTAAGCCTTCGAGGCATATTTCGACTTGTCACAGCGCCGAGGTCTGACCGCTATAAGCCACCACAGGCCGGTGCCACTTATTCTGCCTGCGTATATAAGTAACAAGTGGCACAGTCGTAGCTGCAAGCGGTTAACTGTCCCTCCCGCCCTCAATGTTCGTGCGAGGAGCCCGCGCCGTTCGCAAAAATAAGCAGTGGATCGAATGTATACTGCGTCCTCGCGTCCATAAGCACTCTCAGATTAATTGCCGGATCTACCTCCCAATCGAGCGGATTCCTGCGAATTGCCTCCTGTTCCATCTCGAGCAGCGGACCGGCAGCTTGCGTAATTTCATAGTCGTGTAACTCATGTGGCCCACACCCACTGGCCTTGCGCAATACCACGTAGACTTCACACCCCACCTGACGAGTTAAGAAGCCGATAAAATAACTTGCTCTCCCATCGGCCACAGACCAACTGACCATCGCTCACCCCGCGCTTCACT
>JAQBPC010000247.1 GCA_028287725.1 Chloroflexota bacterium
CATCTGTATCTGATGGAATATTCGAAGGACTCACGTGCATCTCCTCAGCTCACAAGCCAGGTGCTGATGTGGGGAACGAGTGTCCAATTAGACTGCCATTACCTCTGACTCCTTTGCGGAGCCTAAGGTGTCCATTTCGGCAATTGCATGATCAGTAATTTTTTGCAGTCGTTCGCTTGCCCGCCGAACTTCGTCCGTCGATGCGGTCTTTTCCTTCTCCATCGCCTTAAGCTTATCCTGCACCTCGCGGCGCACGTTGCGTACGGCAACTTTGTGCTCTTCAAGTTTTTTATGGACGACTTTCACCATATCTCGCCGGCGATCTTCGGTCAATGAAGGAACGATAATGCGCATTGCCGTTCCATCACTGGATGGGTTCAGACCAAGATCGGCTTTTCGGATCGCCTTATCAATCTCAGGCATGGCCGAACGATCATACGGTGTGATCAGCAATGAACGTGCGTCAACAACAGTAATGGACGCAATCTGATTTAATGGAGTTGGCGTGCCGTAATACTCTACTGGAACGCTGTCAATCAACGCGGTCGAAGCTCGGCCGGTGCGCACGCTGGTCAAATCTTGCACCAGCACGTCGACGGCCTTGTTCATCCGGCGGTCGCCTTCGTCAAGAAGATCCTGAATCATCGGTGTGCTCCTCGTCCTAAAGGCACGATGCTTCTAGCTGCTCATCACCCGCTCGCCGGCCACAACCAATGTGCCGACTTCAAGCCCGAGCACAGCCCGCTCAATATTGTCCGGCCCATCAAGATTAAACACAATGATGGGCAGCCCGTTGTCCTTGCACAGAGCAAAGGCAGTGCTGTCCATCACCTGAAGCTCTCGCTCAAGCGCGGTGTAATAATCTATCTTGTCATATCGTGTCGCCGTACTGTCAATGGCAGGGTCGGCAGTATATATACCGTCGACCTTGGTTGCCTTCAGCAGGACCTCACAATTCAGCTCAATTGCGCGGAGGCCCGCCGCGGTGTCCGTCGTAAAGTAGGGGTTGCCGGTGCCCGCGGCAAGAATGACGACCCGGCCCTTTTCCAGGTGCCTGATCGCTCTACCACGAATATATGGCTCAGCCACCGCATCCATGCCGATAGCGGTTTGCACGCGCGTATCGATATTGACCTGACTGAGTGCGTCCTTCAACGCCAATGCATTGAGGACCGTGGCAAGCATTCCCATATAGTCTGCGGTCGCGCGATCCATGCCCAGAGCGCTGGCTGCCAGGCCGCGGAAGATATTACCACCTCCGACGACGACAGCCAGCTCTACGCCGAGCTCACGTACACGAGCAATTTGCTTCGCTATGCGCTG
Organism: Chloroflexota bacterium; assembly: GCA_028287725.1. Taxonomy (GTDB): domain Bacteria; phylum Chloroflexota; class UBA5177; order JANWHV01; family JANWHV01; genus JANWHV01. The sequence goes on from JAQBPC010000247.1 coordinate 1,324, forward strand.
AACAACCGCTGGATCAATACCATAGCCGACTTGACCTACCAGCGCTTCACCACTGAGTTTGAGCAGCACACGGCGATACATGACGTGATTATTCTCCAACCTTGAATCGGGCGAACCTGCCGACCCGAACGTTCTCACCGGTCTTGGCGCTGAGCCCGAGGATCAACTGCCGGATTGTGCTCTTCGGGTCGCGGACGTATGGTTGATCGAGCAATGCCACCTCTTGTACCCACTGGGCCATGCGGGCGTCGAGCTTTGCCTGCAAGTCAGACTCGGTCGTCCCGGCAAGTCGCAGCTGTTCCGTGAATGATGCGGCCTGTGCCTCGAGCACGGCTTCCGGAATGGCTTCACGATCAGGGTAGAGCGGATTGGCGGCTGCTACGTGCAGCGCAATTTCATAGGCGAGCTGGCGGAAATCCTCGGTGCGCGATACGAAGTCGGTCTCGCAGTTTAACTCCACCAAGGAGCCAAGCTGACCGCCAGGATGCTTGTAACTCTCGACAAACCCCTGCTTCGTCTCGCGGCTCGGATCCTTGGGGCCGCGCATGCCCTTTTCCTTGAGCAGCGCTTCAGCCTTTGCAAGATTGCCCTCGGCCTCTGTGAGAGCTTTCCGGCAGTCCATGATACCGGCGCCGGTACGCTCGCGCAGCTCCTTCACTGTCTGCGCAGTGACTTCCATTGATCTGCTTCCCTTCGACGTTTAAGTATTTATATGTATCTCCGACTCTGCGTTCAAATCCTTGAATCTGAACTATGCGGACGGAGTCGCTTCCTCGGTAACCGCCGGCGGCGCGGATTCTACTTCGCTCTCGCTCAGCGAGGCGGCGGCAGCCGCCCTCGGGTCCTCGGCGGCGGCTTCTGCGCTTGCGGCCGGAGCATCATGCTCATCGGGCGTAGGCGCAAAGCTAAGCGGGGCACCTGCGGGCAAGCCCACTTCGAGATCAGCATTTGCTGACTCTCGCGCCTGCTTACCTTCAATAACTGCGTCCGCCATCTTACTCGTCAGAAGAGTTACCGCGCGAATAGCGTCGTCGTTCGCAGGGATTGGATACTGTACCTCGTCCGGGTCGCAATTCGTGTCCAGGAGAGCGATGACAGGGATTTCAAGTCGGGTTGCTTCCATAATCGCCAAGCGCTCTTTCTTGGTGTCGATGATGAACACGGCATCGGGCAGCCGGTGCATACCTTTCACACCGCCGAGAATACGATTCAGCTTGGTAATTTCTTCCTGAATCTTAAGGCCTTCGCGCTTTGTGCGCTTGGCAAGATCGCCATTCTTGACCTGGTTCTCAAGATCGATCAAGCGACGCAAACGCTGCTGGATGGTAGAGAAATTGGTGAGCATGCCGCCCAACCAACGCTGGTTGACGAAGTACATTCCGCAGCGCCGTGCCTCGTCTGCCACGGCTTCCTGCGCCTGCTTCTTCGTGCCGACGAACAGAACAGTCTTCCCCTGCTCGGCCAGCTGTCGCGTGTAATCATACGCGTCCTGAAGCAAATGGACGGTCTGCTGTAAGTCAATGATGTGAATGCCACCACGCTCGGCAAAGATATACTCGCGCATCTTCGGGTTCCAGCGCCGAGTTTGATGACCAAAGTGTACGCCAGACTCCAGTAGCTGGCGCATGCTTGCAACTGCCATGTAGAAAGATCCTCTCTTGTGGTTTTTTCCTCCGTGAGCGTCTACCCGCGCGCACAGCCCGTTGCCAGGCAACCTCCGCGCGGTCAACCCACGTGTGTATTTTGGGACCAGTTATAGAGTAGCAAAGGCGCGGGGCAGCGGCAAACCACTGGGATTGCCGCTGTCGTGCTCGTACCGGGCTACGCCGCGTGCGTCGTTACAAGATATATCTGCTTAGATCCGGGTTCGAAATTGCCTCCGCAAGTTGAGACTCAACATACGCCGCGTCCACGACGAGCGTTTCGCCGTTATGTTCGCTTGCGCTGAAATTGATCTCCTCGAGTACTCGCTCGACGATTGTATGTAGGCGCCGCGCACCTATATTCTCGTGCAGCTCGTTCATGTCGCAGGCGCGCTTTGCCATCGCGCGTAAGCCGTCGTCAGTGAACTCCAGGTCGACGTTTTCCATCTTTAGGAGCGCCTGATACTGCTTGGTCAGCGCGTTGTTCGGCTGCGTAAGGATATTTACAAAGTCGTCGTAACTCAGGCGATTGAGCTCGACGCGAATCGGAAATCTGCCCTGCAACTCTGGGATGAGATCGGAAGGCTTTACGCGGCCGAAGGCGCCTGCCGCCACGAAAAGAATATGATCGGTCTTTACCGCACCATAACGCGTGGTAACTTGCGATCCCTCGACAATCGGGAGCAAGTCTCGCTGAACCCCTTCGCCGGAGACGTCCGGGCCTGTTTCACTGCCGCGACCCACGATCTTATCTATCTCGTCGATAAATACGATCGCACCCTGCTCGACCTTCTCAACGGCCTGATCGACGACTTGATCCCAGTCAATGAGCTTGTTTGATTCTTCTTGGATCAGCAGTCGCCGCGCTTCCTTCACCGGTACCTGTCGCGAGCGCTTCTTCTGGCTCTGCATGTGGGCAAGGAAGTCTTGAAACGCATCACTGACATCATCGCTACTGATACCGGCCGTGAATTCCATCGCCGGCCAGCCCGCATCCTCGGGCTCCAGCTCAATTTCGATGATCTGCTCTTCGAGCTTCTGATCAGCCAGCATCTTGGCAACGGCCTTCCGGCTTCGCCGGCGCCGAGCCGGACCGGTAACGCCCTTCTTGTCCTCCGTCGCAGCCGGCTGTGCCGTAGCTCCAGCACCATCAGTCGATACGGCGACCTGCCCTGTCAGGGCAACCGGCTCTGCTGCAACGACATCGAGCGAGCCGATCAGATATCCAATAAGCTTCTCGGTTACCAGGCCTTCTGCCGTGCTTCGGACTTCTTCCATCCTGGCGTCGTGCACCATGTTTACGCTGGTCTCTACCAGGTCGCGAACGATCGATTCGACATCGCGCCCAACATAGCCGACCTCAGTAAACTTGGTAGCTTCGACCTTGATGAACGGTGCATCCGCAAGCTTTGCCATTCGCCGCGCCAGCTCGGTCTTTCCTACGCCCGTAGGCCCAATCATCAAAATGTTCTTTGGAGTGATTTCGCTGCGAAGGTCCTTAGGCACGAGTTGGCGGCGATACCGATTCCGCAGCGCAATCGCAAGCGCCCGCTTAGCCTTCGGCTGGCCCACGATATATTTATCGAGTTCCAGCACCATATGCTGCGGCGTCAACGACTCGAGCTTATTCTCGTCCATCGGAGTTTCCTTCTTTATGCGAGCTTGCCGGCGCTGAATGTGATTCAAGCCTGGTCAGCCAGCCGGTCAAGTGCTCGCAGCATATTTTTTTCCTCAATGTGGTCACTCTGGGAGGGCCTCGACAATAATGTTGTTGTTAGTATAGATACAGATTGAAGCGGCAATTTCAAGTGCCGTGCGCGCAATCTCCACTGCGCCGAGATCAGAATGATGCAACAGGGCCTGAGCTGCCGCATGCGCATATGGTCCGCCAGAACCAATCGCGATGATCCCCTCGTCGGGTTGAATGACATCGCCATTGCCTGTCACGACCAACAGCTCGTCAGCGGAAACAGCTACTACTTCCGCCTCGAGCCGTCGAAGATATTTGTCAGTTCGCCAGTCTTTTGCCAGTTCTACAGCCGCCTTTCGAAGTTGGCCACCGTGCTGCTCTAACTGGCCCTCCAGCCGTTCAAGGAGGGCAAGGCCATCCGCTGCCGACCCTGCGAATCCAACAAGTACCTTATTATTGTACATACGACGTATCTTCCGCGCCGTATGCTTCATCACCACGTCACCGTGTGTCACCTGACCGTCGCCCGCCATGGCGGCGACGCCATCGCGCATAATTGCGACGATCGTGGTGCTTCTCATTAGACTCATTCCACACCTTCGTTGGGACACACCGCCATGCCAACCGGCGAACTCTAGATGCGGCGGCCCCACACCTTAGTGTACGTTATGCGCGAGGATGACAACGGCGGTAGACGTCGCGCAGCCGCGGATCCGCTATATGCAAGTACTTCTGCGTGGTCACCAAGCTCTCGTGTCCTAGTAGAAGTTGGACCGTTCGCAGGTCGGCCCCGCCATTGAGCAAGTGCGTGGCAAAGGAATGACGCAAGGCATGTGGGTGCGTATTGCCGGCTAGACCCACGGCCTTTGCTCGCCGATCGACAATAAGGCCAATGCTTCGTACCGTAAGCGGTCCTCCACGAAAATTGACGAGCAATGCATCATGCTGCTTGGCATTCGCTACCAACCTTGGCCGGCCATGTGCGAGATACTCATCCAGCGCCGTGGCCGCCGGCTCGCCGAACAGAACTCGACGTTCCTTGGCGCCTTTGCCCAGCACAATCAATTCCCTGCTACCTATCGAAATGCTGGCCGTAGTCAGCGAACAGAGCTCTGACGCTCGCAGGCCCGCGCCATACAGCAACTCCAGAGCTACTTGATCACGCAGGTCAAGTGGATCCCTAGCTGCTCCCAAAGGCCTGTTCTGTGTGTCCCCCAGCAGTCCGGCGGCCTGTACCTCCGTCAATACGCGGGGAAGCGTGCGGGGGGCGCGTCCCGCGGTCAGACGCAGGGCAACGCGATCGATCGCCGCACCCGTTCGCTCGCGATGACGGAGGAATGAGCGTACCGTCGATAGCATCCGAGCCATCGACGTCCGCGCGTAGCCGTCGGCGTGCAGCTGTGCTATCCAGCTACGCAGAGCCGTCCGTGTGAGTTGCTCCGGCTCCGTAATCCCACCCGATGCCGCCCAGTGATACAGCACCCGAAGATCGCTGGTCCGTGCGCGAACGCTGTGAGATCCATTTTTATGACGAGCGGTCAATTCGACGAGAAAAGCATCGCCGGCCAGCTCTAGTGCGGTTTTGCTCATACCTGTGTCATCTGACGGCTCCGGGGCCCGGGGAGATATTGGCATGCTCAATGCGTGCCAGTATACCGCCAGACCGCAGCATGCCAGTC
>JAQBPC010000253.1 GCA_028287725.1 Chloroflexota bacterium
CTGGGGGCGGCCCGGGCTTCTCGCGTGGGGGCGCCGCTCCGGGCGGTGGCGCGGGTTTCTCACGCGGGGGCGCCGGGCTGGAAGGTAGCCAGGGTCTCGCTGGTCGAGGTGGCGGCGTACCCGGTGGGGCAGGCCAATTCGGCGGAGCGGGCCGCACGGGTGCGTCGAGATTTGGTGGCGGAGGTAACCGCGGCGGGCAAGTCGATCCCAAGCTGCTCTCGTATCTGGAGCAGCATCAGGGCTCGACGAAGTTCCTGCTGGCCGTCACAAGCTCCATGACCGCGGACCCCTACATCATCAATACGGGCAAACCGATAATGGCGCTTGGCGGCTTCAACGGCTCCGACAAGATCCTCACCGTTACACAGCTGAAGCAGCTTATCCAGAACGGCACGGTGCGCTACTTCCTCATGTCGAGCGGCACTGACAATCAGGGACCGACAGTTTCGCCTGCGCAGCTGGCACAACTGCCGCCTACTGCGCGAGCCCAGATCGAGGCGCGTCTCAATGCGCCCGGTGGTGGTCGCGGCTTCGGCGGCCGGGGCAACATCAATACCGATCTGACGAACTGGGTCAGCAAGACCTGTGCGGCGGTGCCGGCAAGTGCCTACGGGTCCACATCCGCGAACAGCTCACCTGGCGGCTTTGGAGGATTCGGCGGCGGCAACCAACTCTACGACTGCGCCGGCAAGGCGGCGACGCAGCCCTAGTCTCGCCAGCTCACCAAGCCATAGCAGCCCGCCCCATGGACGACTTGCCGAGGCAGCGACGGCCGGCAAGAGCACCGTGCCGTCGATTCCTGCCGCCACCACGGAACCGCGTGCAGGCGCACAAGCAGCGCCGGCAACCAGGCGGAGGTCGGGTTATTTAGCAAACGCTTAGCAACATCTTGGCGTTTTCTTACCTACTCATCAGGCCGGTCTTAGCCGCCGCGCCTAGCATGGAAGTATCGAAACCAGGAACACGTAGTGAAGGCAGTGGTGTAGGATGATCCGTCCAATCAGGCTGGCGCCGTTTGGAGCAGCGCAAAACGCACGGGATATGCTCTTCTCGCAGCAAGCACGCCCTGTGCGGTTCGCCATTACCGGCGGTTTGGCGGGGCTCCTGCAACTCACGCTGCTCACGCTGCTGACCGATTACGGCATGCACGCATTGCTCGCCAACATCCTGGCGTTTCTGTTGGCCGCGCAGTTCAACTTCGTGTTGAGTAGCCTGTTCACCTGGCGGGACCGCCGAAGCAAGGAGTCGATAGGGCGCCGCTGGTTGGTGTTCCACGGATCCATCGCGGGCATGGCGGTGGTCAATATGGCGGTGTTCGCCGCCTCCCGCCTGGTGCTCCCCAACCTGGAGGCTTCGGCCGCCGGTATCTGCGCAGCGGCGGTCGGCAACTTCTTCATCGGCGACCGCCTGGTCTTCCGGCTCAAGCGCAGCCACATCTTCCAGAATGGCCGGCCGCAAACACAAGAGACCGCGGCATAGTGGCGGCGACAGGCGACCATGGCTCGCATGCCACGGCAGGAGAGCCGGCGCACGAGAAAGCAGGAAGAAAGGATACGACAGTGGTGGCACAACGAAGCGATATAACGGTGGGGATGGCGGTGGTACCGGTGGTGACCGTCGTGGCGCCGGTCTACAACGAGGAGGAAACGCTCCCCCACTTCTACCGGCGCGTCATTGCGGCGCTGGAGGATCTGGGCGAACCATTCGAGCTGGTACTGGTAAACGACGGCAGCAGCGACGGCTCGCCGGATGTGCTGCTCAGGCTGCATCAGCGCGATTCCCGCGTACGCGTCGTTAGCTTTTCGCGGAACTTCGGCCACCAGGCAGCGATCTCGGCGGGACTTGAGCATGCTCGCGGACAGGCAGTGGTGATCATCGATTCTGATTTACAGGACCCACCCGAGGTGATCCCTGAGTTGGTGGCGCGGTGGCAGGCCGGCGCCGAGGTGGTCTATGCCCAGCGGGCCACGCGCGCGGGCGAAACCCGCTTCAAGCTGCTCACGGCCGCGCTATTCTACCGGCTGATCGCGCGCATTACAGCCGTCAACATCCCGCGAGATACAGGTGACTTCCGCCTGCTCGATCGCGCGGTAGTCAACCAGTTGGTGGCGCTGCGCGAACACCATCGCTTCATGCGGGGCCTCTCCGCCTGGGTGGGCTTCCGGCAGGAAGCCGTGCGCTACGAGCGCGCCGAGCGCTTCGCCGGCGCCACCAAGTATCCCCTGCGTAAGATGCTGCGCTTTTCCCTCGATGCCATTACCGGCTTCAGCTATGCACCCTTGCAGCTCGCCAGCACGCTGGGCTTTGCCCTGGCCGGCATCAGCCTGCTGGCGATTGTGGTGGCCGCGCTCCTGCGTCTTACCACCGGCGCCATCGTCGGGCAGGCCAGTACGCTGATCATGGTCCTGTTGCTGGGCGGCATTCAGCTCATCTTCCTGGGCATCATCGGTGAATACCTCGGCCGCATCTACGACGAGGTGCGTGGCCGCCCGCTCTTTATCGTGCGCGAGGTTCTGGAGGATGGGGAGCGGCGATAATACGCCTGATCCTCCCTTATCAATCTCTTAGCAACCTCTACCCTCTGCCTCACCTTTCCCACAGGAAGCCTTTAGTCGCCGCTCTTAGCATGAAGATATAAGCGGATGGACATGGGCCCGCCGACAGCGAGCGAGAAAGGGACGGACCAGAGAAGTTTTCACGCCACGAGAGACGTCTTGGAGCCGCGCCGCGTAGTGACGGCAGGGCGCGACAGCTTCGCATGAGTCAGAAGCGTTGCGCCGTCGATTTCCACACGGCGCGCCTAAACGCCCAGCCGTTCTCTCATCGAGCCCCACGGCGTTCTTAGCATACTCTTAAGGTTCTCTAAGAAAGCTATCAGCGGGCCGTCATGTTCGGCAGCTACCGTGGACCGTATGACGATTGACGACACGATCGGCGTGTAGTCACTCCATGAGGTACCATCCGCTTTCGCGGGCTATTTGGAGGGCGGTAACCATACGCGCGGCGGACGGGCGACGCGTCATGGAACGCGGCAGGGCCCCCAGCGCCAATACGCCCGCAACGAGTCGCCTGAGCACATCCATACCAAGATTGATGCCACGTATCCTTGGAGGACCGAACGTGACACGCACTGTCCCGCCTCTGTCAATCCTCAGCCTGGTGGCCGTTAGCGGACTGGCCACCTTCATGGCACGCCAAACATCCTTCTTCAGCCCAGAGGGGCGTTTTAGCCGCAAGGGAATCCTCCAGGTCGGCGGCCTGGGGCTGACCGCCCTCGCCGCGGCCGGGCTGCGCAGCCGCTCGGCCATTGCCGCGGCAAGAAATCTCTCGCCGGTACACCGCCTGTCGAGTGCTGCCACCTCCCCCGCCGTGAGCTGTGTGCTCACGCCAGAGCAGACCGAGGGGCCTTACTACATCGCCGCTGAGAAGGTGCGATCGAACATCGTCGAGCATCGGGCCGGCATGCCGCTGTCGCTGCGCCTCACCGTGGTGGATGCCGCAACCTGCTCGCCGCTCAAGGGCGCCGCCATCGACATCTGGCACTGCGACGCCGGGGGCACCTACTCTGGGTTCGAGAGCGCGAGTGCGGGCGGCAATGGCGGACCCCCCGGCGGCAACGCGGGACCCACGGACAAGCACACGTTCCTGCGCGGGATCCAACGGACCAACGCTCGAGGCTACAGCGAGTTCCAGACCCTCTATCCGGGCTGGTATAGGGGCCGTACCACCCACATCCATGTCAAGGTGCATGTCGGCGGCAACGTGGTCCACACCGGGCAGCTGTACTTCCCGGACACGCTCACGGACAAGGTCTACCAGACCACGCCATACAAGGCGCGGGCCGCCGCGCGCGACACGCGGAACAGCACCGACAGCATTTATAGCAATGGCGGTCCGCAATCGACGCTCAGCCTGAAGCGCACCGGCACAAGGGGCTACATCGGCGCGATCGCCCTCGGCGTGCGGCGCACTTGAGGCGCGTCTGGTCATCGAAGACAGCGACGAACCCAAACGCGCGACGTAGGCGGCGCGATCCCCTGGATTGCGCTGCCTGCATGGAGAAGGAACGAGCGACGAGAAGGAAAAGAGGAGACACCATGCGATCCCTGACGTGGATGATTGGGAGCCACCGTCTGATGGGCGTCCTGGCGCTAGGCGCGACAGTGCTAGTCTCCGCGGGCCCCGCGGCGATGGTAACGCATGCCTCGGGGGCGCGTGCCGCGCAGAATCCGACGTGGGTGACCACGCAGGGAAAGGTGGTGCATCTGACGCTGACCGCGGGCTGGAATAATACAAACGCCGGCTTCAACTTCGACGGCGCGGCGCACGGCCAGATGGTGGTGACCGTGCCGCTGGGGAGTACGGTCGACGTCACGTTCACGAATAAGGCGCAAGGCACACCGCACAACATGGTGGTCATCCCCTACACGCAATCGTTGCCCGCCAGCAGCGCATCGCCGGCGTTCCCCGGCGCCGCCACCCCCGCCCCGCGGTTCAGGCCGGGCGGATTGCCGCAGAGTGGGGGTGCTGCGCAGACGTTCTCCTTCGTGGCCGGCAAGGCTGGCCGCTACATGCTGATCTGCGGGATAGCCGGGCACGCCATCGCCGGGATGTGGGATACCCTGGTGGTGTCGCCGAGCGCGAAGGTCGCATCGGTGACCATGGGTACGGCCCAGGCCGCGGGCACGGTCGGCGCCACAACGCCGCCGGCCAATCCGTCGCAGTGGGTAAGCACGAGCGGAAAGGTGGTGCATCTGACGCTGATCTCTGGATGGAACAGCGCGAACGCGGGGTTTAACTTCGACGGCGGGGCATACGGACGGATGGTCGTGACCGTGCCGTTGGGCGCCACGGTCGTCGCCACCTATAAGAACGCCGCGAACACGCCGCACGACGTGCTGATCGTCCCCTACCAGAAGACGCTGCCGAACCGCAGCGTGCCACCAGCCTTCGCGGGGGCGAGCGCGGGCAGGCCGCGGTTCGGCGCCGGCGGAAGGGGCGGAGGGAGACCCGGCGGCCAACCGCAGACCTCCAACAAGGCACAGACGTTCACCTTCGTGGCTGGCAAGACGGGTACCTACATGATCATCTGCGGGTTCCCGGGCCATGCGATCGCCGGGATGTGGGACACCTTCGTGGTCTCCAGCACCGCCAAAACCGCGTCGATCACCTTTAAGTAAAGCTTGTGACCTTGGCTCCTCAAGCTCAGGTCGAGTTCGGCTTTGGCGCCGGAGTGGCAGCGCCACGACCCAGCGACGCACTCCAGCCGCCCATTACGTTCGATGAGGCACGTGCGCTGGCCGAGAGCGTGGCTCGTTTCCACCTCGGGGCGTTTCAGGCTGGCTCGACGCCACTCTTGGCGGAGCGACACCTCCAGGCAGAACACTGCTGGATGTTCTTCCAGAATCGGGCTATTGCGGTACCGCCGGAGGGTTTGCTCCGTGTGGCAGCCTATGCGGTCAGCAGACGGGGAACCTGCAGGAGCGTACCCGACTTGTCCGACGAACCGGGCAGGCTTGCCCAGTATTTGCACACGATGTCCAACTACTTCAGCGCTCGGTTCGACGACAGCACGCGATACCTCGACACGCAACCTCCCGCTTGAGTCCGCTGTGGGATCGCAGCATCCAAAGCACATGAACAGTCGTGTGGCCGGGTCTGCGATCCCCTACGCAGTGTGACCGCTGAGTCGCGTTCTCCACTATCGTCGATCTCTAAGTGCGGCCGAGAGCATCTGACCGCTATGCGCTGCCGATTGGGCGTGTCGAGGCCGGCAGGTGGGCGTCCGCCCTCGCACGCGGCAGCGTCACCGTGAACGTGCTGCCACGCCCCACCTCGCTGAAGACGGTGAGTGTGCCGTGTTGGCCCTCGACCAGGGCCCTGGCGATGGCCAGGCCCAGCCCGGTACCCGTCCCTGCTCGCGCCGCGTCGCCCTGGAAAAAGCGGTCGAAAATGTGCGGCAGGACGTCTGGCGCTATCCCCGGACCGGTGTCGCGGATGGCAATGGAGACCAGGTGACTGTCCGTGGTGACGTCCACATGGACCATGTCATCGGCGAGCGTGAACTTGAGCGCGTTGTCGAGCAGGATGAGCAGTACCTGCGTCAGCGCATCGGGATCGCCGACCACCGTTACATCGGGGTGATCTCCGACGCGCACGGTCCGCGCGGGATACGATACGGCGAGCAGGCGCGTCAAGTCGGCAAGCACCGGCTCAAGGGGTACCGGCCCATGCCGCAACTGGCGGCCTGCGTCGCTCCGGGCCAGAAGGAGCAAGTCGCTTACCAAACGGCTGAGCCGCTCGCTCTCGGAGACGAGGTCGGCGAGGACCGCGACGCGGTCCACTTCCGCGATCGGCGGCTCGCGCTGCAGCAGGCCCAGGTTGCCGCGGATACTGGTGAGCGGCGTGCGCAGCTCATGCGAGGCATCGGCCGCGAAGCGGCGCTGCGTCTGGTAGGCCTCCTGTAATCGCGCGAGCATCCCGTTGAGCGTCGTCGCCAGCCGGCCGACCTCGTCGCGAGGCCCGTGGTAGGAGACGCGCCGGCCAAAATCCTGCACCTCGCCGATGGTCTGCGCCGATTGCGTCATGCGCCGGATTGGGCGAAGCGCCGTGCCCGCCAACAGCCAGCCCGCACCAAATGCCAGCACGGTGGCGACGAGACCGCCCAGGAGCAGTGCTTGCCGCAACGTATTCAGCGTGCCGTTCACATCCGCAAGCGAGCGCGCTACCTGGATCACGCCGAACGCTGTGGCAGCGCCCTGCTGCTGCGGAAATCCGGGCTGTTGCTGGGGAGATCCGGGGTGCTGGGGAGATCCCGTTCGTGGCAGTTGCGGAGCAGGGATCGGACGCCTCAGCAACACCACATTGCAAATGAGCAGCTGGTTTCCCTTGACCGGCGATGTGTTGCATGAGACGGTGCCCATCTGCATCGGTTGGTGTAGCGAAGCGTCCAGCGGCAGGCTGTAATGGGCATCTCGCAGGTCAGACGATTGATAGACAATTGCGCCATGTAGGTCTCGAACCTGGACCGAAGTCAGCGAGCCGGGATCCCGCGTGGGCGGGAGAATGCTGATAGCATTGCCCCGATCCGGATCCAGATGCGGTTGGAGGGTGGCGGACAGGTTTCTGGCCTCGGTGGTCAGAGAACTCTTCACCAAGCCAAACGTTACCTGAGACACCGAGGCGTAGATCGCCAGTCCGAGGGCCGCCAACGTGATGACCAGGATCACGCTGTAGAGCAGGGTCAGGCGGAGGCGGATCGACATGGCACATCTCCTGAATCGTCGCACAGTGGAGAACGCGATGGGTATCCAAGCATGAAGCTACCGGTCCTGGGCATCTAGCCTTCGCGGAGGACGTAGCCGACGCCGCGGACAGTCTGGATCAAGCGCGGCTCGCCGCCAAACTCAGTCTTGGCCCGCAGATAGCCAATATAGACGTCCAGCACGTTGTCCTCACCCCCGAAGTCGTAGCCCCACACCGCTTCGAGGATGCGCTCGCGCGGCAGCACTTGCCGGGGATGGGCCAGGAGATACGAGAGCAAATCAAATTCTTTTGGGCTCAAGGTGATGTCGCGGTCGCCGCGGCGCGTCTCGCGCGTCGTGGCATCGAGCAACAGATCGGCATAGCGGAGCGGCTTCTGCACGTCGGTGAGCGTACGGCGGAGCATCGAGCGCACGCGGGCCAGCAACTCTGCAGGGGCGAACGGCTTGACGAGGTAATCGTCCGCGCCGCCATCCAGCCCCTCGACGCGGTCATCAATGGCGTCCCGTGCCGTGAGCATCAGGATTTTCGTGTCGTCGGCGGCGCGCAAGCGCCTGGCCACTTCGAGGCCGTCGAGCCGCGGCATCATCCAGTCGAGCACGACCAGGTCGGGCCGGTGGGCCTGGGCCTTGTCCAGGGCCTCTTGCCCGTCTGCCGCCGTCAGCACCGTGTACCCTTCGTAGGTGAGCGTCCGCCGCAACATCTCGGTGATCTTTAAGTCATCGTCGGCGACCAGAATCGTTGGCATCGCGCTGCCCTCCCACCCATATGCAGGTCAGTGTACGCAGCGTATAGATCCGTGTACAGCAATGATTGCCGTTCGGTCATCAATCCGCCCGTTCCTCGATCTCCATCATCCGATATCCACCAGAATCGCAACCGAGGCGAGCACGCCGATCATGCCAAGGTCGACCATCGGTCGCTACATCCCGTCTGCCTTAGGTTACGCCCGGGCGCTGAGAGGCTCATAAGCAATGGATAAGAGGAATTGGAGAAGTTGCTAAGAATTCGATGAGAGTTGGGCACGCATCGGGTATGAGGGGCAGTGCGTGGCAAGCCCTGTGACCGGTGCGCAGGCGTGAGGCGCGGCTCTCACGGCAGCGCGCTATGATCTATTCGTCGTGAGGCGCGACACCCGGCGCGCTCGTCCCATGGAAGATTCCCGAGGAGTCATGATGCGCTATGTACTCGGCCTCGATCTCGGCACGTCCAGCCTCAAAGCCGTGCTGCTTGGCGAGGATGGAGCCGTGGTTGCCGGGACCAGCCGCGGCTACCCGATCCAGGCGCCACGGCCCGGCTGGGCCGAGCAAGATCCCAGCGATTGGTGGGATGCATGCCGCGCCGCGATCGGCGCGCTGCTCGACGACACCGGCATCGCCGCGGATCGTGTGGTGGCGCTGGCGGTGGGTGGCCAGATGCATGGCACGGTGCTGCTGGATGCCGCGGGCGCCTTGCTCCG
>JAQBPC010000256.1 GCA_028287725.1 Chloroflexota bacterium
CCTCCGCAGTCGTTCGACCACCGCGCTCGATTCGCGCTCCACGACGCGAGGGTCGTTCTTCCCCTGAATCACGAGCATTGGGCAGGCCAGGTTACCGAGGTAGGTGCTTGGCGAACGCTCCAGCAGCAAGTCGCGCTCCGTTTCGGGATCACCCACGGCCAGGGCAAAATAGGGCTTCCAGGTTTCAGGAATGTTGCTCATGAAGAGCGTGAGGTCGTATGGTCCGAACATATCGACCGCGGCTGACCACAGCTCGGGATGCCGGCCCGCCAGCATAAGCGTCATATAGCCGCCGTATGAGCGGCCAACCACGGCAGCGCGCGAGGCATCGACCCGCTGATCGTCGCGGAGCAGGCCCATCGCGTGGACGTGGTCCAGCCGGTCGTCACCGCCCCAATCGCGATCCACCTTCTTGGTGTACGACAAGCCGTAGCCGGTGCTGCCGCGTACATTCGGCACAAATACGGCAAAGCCGTTCAGCGTGAGGAATTGAATCAGTGGCATGGAAAACCACGCGAAGTTCGGCCGCTCTTGTCCCTGTGGTCCGCCATGGATGTAATACACCAGCGGGCGAGGCCCATTGAAGCCGAGCGACGCGGCGGGCAAGTACAGCCGCGCCGAGATTCGTTGACCATCGAAGGACGTATATGACGCGTCTTCGCCGGGCGAGAGTTGTGCCGAGGGTATGCCGAGAATTCGCTCGCGCGTCGGCTGCGTAATGTCGCGCAGATCACTGCCGTCGATGATATAGAGCTGCGTGGGCGAGGTCGCGGTAGAAAACGCGAGTGCGTACCGATCGCCGCTCTTGTCGTATCGCGCGGATTCGAGCACGCCGTCGTGTAATGCACCCGAACCGCATAGTACGCGGTCAAGCGTCACACGCAGCGACAACTCATCAAAGCTGCCCTCGTACAGCCAGTCGCAACCATCGATATTGTAGCCGAGAAGATAGCGGTCCCCCTTTACGTGCTCGAACGACGCCATCTCGCCGGCTCCGACGTGTTGTGTGCCGGTTACGGTGATTGGTTGAATCTCCTGCGGCTGGTCGAGGCGAATGTAGCCCAGGCCATAACTGTCGTCGTAAATGCTGTTGAGGCAGATCACACCCGCCCCATTGGGGGAAATCGAGCTGGGGCCAAAGCTCGTCAGCGGTACCTGCTGGCCCTCAGCGCGCTCTTCGAGCGGCACGCCGTAGAGCAGTTTTGCCTCCGGACTACCCTTCTGCCAGAGCCGCATGATCGAGTCGCCAACCGTATAGCCCTCGACCAGTACGGCGCGTGTGTTGGCATCGTTCACGGCGGTGGTCCAGCCGCCCCAAGGGCTGGAGTACATTAATTCGAGCGATCGGTCCGCCAGATTTCCCTGATAGGTCTCTATCACCGCCTCTTTCCGCGATTCGGCCTGGAAATAGGCGAGATTTGCGTCGGCATCGCTATGGACCATGTTCACGCGATAGTCGGCAAACCTATCGCCGAAGGCGGGCTCTGGAATACCACCATCGATGGGAATGACCATCGGCTGATAATTTTCATCGCCATCGCGATCGATCATCACGACGATGCGACCAAGCTCGGGGTAGAGCCAAAATACGTGGCCGCCAATCAATTCGGGATTCTGCAAGGCAATCTGCGGAGGAAGTAGCGGCTCAGGCACGCTGCCGCCGGCGCTCATCATGTAGAGGCTTAGACGGCCGCTCAAATTGCTCAGGAAGTAGATACGATCCTCGAAGAGTTGAGGCGTAAGAAACAATCGGGCAGCCAAGAGAGATTCAATTTGAGGCATAGTGTCTCCATTTCCTCCACTGACCTGAGGCAATGCCGGGCGGCTGAGACCGCGCTTGTTCGGCAGTGTACCAATCTCGGACCAGCAGAGGCCCGTGGGTTACGCCGCCTCCCGGATCCGCACGGTCGAGTCCTGCGGTCTCCGCGCGAGCCACAGCACGATCCAGCCGGTAAGCACGAGGAATGCCGCCTCGCGAAACACCATGGCAGGCATAAGCACGTGATCGAAGTCCCAATCGCGCAAAGCGAGATTGTGCATGGTGGTCAACACGAACTCGAGATGGAGTAGCTGAAAGCTCGCGACGTAGAACACAACATCGGCAAGTGTCAGCAAGACGTAGAGCCACAACGGGATCGCCATGAGCGCCATAAAGGGTACTAACCAAATGAAATACTGAGGGCTGTAGACCTTGTTCAGAAAGAAGAACCAGGTAAGCACCGCGAACGATGCCGGAATTGTCATGTCGCCGGCGCGCCGACATTGGAGCACACCGAGCACCACAATCACGGCGACGACGCCCAGGAGCGTGAGGTTGTTTATCAGGGCGACCGATGGGTCAAATCGGCGAAACAGTGTCCAGAAATTCACCTCCGCCGGCCGCTCGCGATTGAAGGTAAAAAAAAGGCCCCACCCGGCTCGATTGTAGATCGCAAATGGCAGATTTATGACGACGCTGAGCGCCGCGAACACCGCGACGATTCTGACACAGTCCCTCCATTCGCCTCGGCGCGCACGCTCGATCAGCACAATCGGCAGCCAGATAATTGCAAAGAACTTTAGCCACACGCTGACAGTCAGGAGAATTGTGGCGGGTAGATCCTGACCACGCCGGTACAAAAGCAACGCCGCAACCCCCGGCAGGATCGCAACCATATCCCAGTTCAGTCCTGTATACAAGACCAGAGCGGGCGATAAGGCGAAAAGCCAGGGGTTCGAGCCTGGCTCACGAATTATCAGCGCTAAGAGGACGATAGCTGAGAGCGCGAGAATCACGTAGTTTACGGTGAATGCCGGCGTCGCATCGCGAGCATAGCCCGCGAAGCCGGTGACCCACATCAGCAGGCCCGAGAGCACAGGGTACTCAAACGAATGGCCAGGACTGTATGGGAATGGATGGCCGGCCATTGTGTCTCTACCGTAAATCGAGATAATGTCGGACCACGCGACATTGCCGGTAGCAGCGGTGCCGAACAGCTGCTGCGGGGCAAACGGCCCGAGCACCCGCAGACGGAGATACCCGATAACAAGTAGCGCAATCGCCGGCGCCAGGGGTAGCCATGTAAGGAGGACGGCACGCAGCTGCAGACCATCGGACGGCAATCGAGTGGGCGCGGCCACCCGCGCGTCATTAGCCTGCACTATACTCACGCAACCCATCCTCCTTGCAGAAATATGATGGTGAATACCGCCATGAGCGCGGGTCCTGCCGTACTGACTAGTCGATCGATGGTGAAGTTGCGGCCTAGTATCGCAAGTGTGATGAAGCAGGGAAAGAGGGCCAGGCACAGCCGTGACGTGGACATTAGCGGAAGGTAATAGTTGTCCAAACTCGCCGGATTAACCAAGATCAGCAGGAGGCTAAAAGTCGCATAGAGACTGAACGAACGAGGTAAGAGACGCCATCCTACGATCACGAGCACTATAAACAACAGTGCGCTGCAAAGCTCAATGAGATTGTGTGCCGGGCGCGCGGACGCAATGTGGTTCAGCGGGATCCTGTTGAGGGTTAGCCGAATCCCGGTCCAAGGCCAGGTCGTCGTACGGTGCCACGCACGCTGGCTCTCTACAAAAAGCAGCGGATTCGCGAACCGCGCTTGCATGATGAGCGCAAGGACCGCACAACCTAGTGGAATCAGAGCAATCCAGAGGCTGCGCCAGTGCATCCACCAGCGCCTCCCATAGGCTTCGAGGACCTCTACCGCAAACGGAACCATCAATACCAGACCTTGAGAGCGTGTAGCAGCGGCAAAGAAGCCCCAAAAGCCCGCGAGAGCCCACCTCCGCTGCCGCATCGACGAGATTGACAAGACGGTCCACAGTAGGAACGGTGACTCGCTGTAACCGGCAAAGAAAAACATCGCAGTGGGAAATATTGCCATGTACCACACCGTACGGTTGGCAACGGCACTGCCAAACTCACGCCGTGCCAACCTGAAAAGGAAGAAGAGCGCGGCGAGGAACATCAGGTTCGATACCACGAGCGCCGCAAGCTTCGCCGACATGGGGATGATCGCGACAAGTGTGAAAATGAGTGCTGGATATAACGGGAAGAATACTACCGTGGACCAGTGTTGCAGGTCGTGCCACTGATACCCGCCACGAGCGACGCGAACGTACCAGCGCGTGTCCCATTGGTACCACGCATCCCAAAACGTCGCTGAGGACGCGTGGTGATAGCCAAATACTGATGGGTGAAAAGCCATCGCAAGGTAAGTCACGAACACCAATACGACGCGACTTATCACGAACACCCGCAGTGCCGCCCCTAGCGCCTCTATGTCAAGACGCGCCAGCAGCCTCAGCGGAGCGTGACCGATATCCCTCTTCAGGGGTGCCTGGCTGGTTTCCTCTTGTCCGCCATACGATTTCTCGTATCGTTGGTCCGCAAGCATATCGGCTTCGCTCCACCTCGGCTTCTCACAAGACCACCGCCTTCCTGAGTTGCGCAGCATTGTCTAGGCTAACAGGTGACAGATTAGTGAGCTTTCCCGAGATACGGGGTGGGTACTAATGACCACGGTAGCCACTTTCGCATGGACAGCGGCACACTAAGTGATGTGCCCCTAGATGTGATTAGATGCGATAAAACCTACAAACTGCATTTCACCAACAATTACTCCTGAACGCGGGTCTATCGATCTTGAAACATTCCTCACAGCCACCTCGGTATCGGGCCCGCCATCTCGGGACAATCAGTTTGATGACCAGTGTCATGCTCTGCTGTGCGCTATTCGTTCTCCTGTGTGGAGAATCCGTTGCGGCACTGACCAAGAACCGGCACCCACTATCCCGTACCGCAAGATTTGCAATTCAAGCGATCGATCGACTCGATACCGAATTTCTCGACAGCGCCACCGGCCTCTATGGGGTGACAGGCGACAAGTATGGACCAACCGCAGCCCTGTGGCCGACGTCACAAGTACTTGCCGGCGCTATTGGCGTGGCACGCCTCACGGGTGCATCCAACGATCTAGCGCGTGTCAGGCGTATCCTCGCATCGCTGCGGAACTACGCCTCCCCGGGCGGCGGGTTTCGCGTTGGTGTCCGCTTGTGGCGTCGCTATTACGACGACAACAATTGGATTGCCCTCGACATGCTCGATGCATATGACCTGCTGCATGATGCGTCTCTCATCAGGGACGCCGAGCAGGTGTTTTCATTCATTATTTCTGGCTGGGATCCCGTGGGAGGTGGTATCCACTGGGCGACCGATCGTATGGATCGCCCGACAGCCGCGACAGCGCCCGCGATCACTGTCGCCGCACGGCTCGCGCTGCTAACAGGGAAAGCCAAGTACAGGGACTGGGCATACCGCCTGCTCAATTGGGAAGTAACGAGAATGCGGGATCCCACGGGACTCTACTGGGACCACATTCGTGAAAACGGCACGGTCGATCGCGCGATTGTGAGTTACAACCAGGGCGTCATGATCGAAGCATTTCTGGGGCTCAGCCGGCTTACCGGCGACACAACTTATCTGGCCAGCGCCATGCAACTTGCGAAGCTGAGCGCGCAAGCGCTGGCAGGCCGGCGTCACAATCGTGGGCGATTCGCGGCGTATGACGCGATTTACTATCAAGCTGTCCGTAACCTGGGCGGCTTGTCGCCCCAGCCAACGGCCATGCAGCAGGCCCAGGACTTCATCGGATGGGCACAATCGTTCGCTCTTTCACCCCGCGCGGCGAATCAGCGTGACGAAGAGGGCCTGATTGAACAGGCCGCGATCGTGATTACCGCGGCAGCGATCAGTCGTTGACTACGTTCTTTTCCAAATCTGCTGAGCACGCTACCGTAGAGGGTACGGCGCAACGGTCCCTCACCGACTGCCACGCATGCGTGGCCGCCCGCGCACTCCACTCGGCTCCGATGTGAATAACCCTAAGGATTGAACATGGCCAAAATTAGGTGGCACAAGGTCTCCCGGAACATGACAGGCGCGGTGCGATCAGTTGCGCTCGCCTCACTCACCCTGTTGTGTGCGGGTACCGCGCTGCCGGCTCATGCAGCAAAGCTACCAATGTCGGTGAAGGACGTGGCGGTCGGCGCTATGCGACAGCTCGAGCGAGATTTCTATGATCCACATGCCGGCCTCTACCGCGCTACCGGCGGCCTACACGAGCCCTACATCGCCGTCTGGCCCACCTCGCAAGTGCTCTCCGCCGCGATCGGATTAGCACGCCTGTCACGTACGCAGGAGAATATTGCCAGGGTGCGTCGAATCATTAATAGTTTGCACATCTACGCCTCGCCACAGGGCGGCTATCACGCGCGCATAGTCCGTAGCCTGCGTTACTACGACGACAACAACTGGGTGGCGCTGGACCTGCTCGACGCCTATGCCCTTCTCCACGACCAGTCGTACCTCAGCGCCGCGAAGAACGTCTTTGACTACCTGATTACCGGATGGGATACCCAGCACGGCGGAGGGCTCATTTGGGCGGACGGTCACACGGATCGCCCCACCGTTTCCACGGCGCCGGCAATCACCATCGCGCTCCGCCTCGCCGCCGTCACGCATCAAGCGACCTACAGGACCTGGGCAAATCGGCTGTACGCCTGGGAGAATAGCAAACTGAGCAATGGTCATGGGCTCTACTGGGATCATATCGATGGTGTCAGCGGCGCTATCGATCGTGACATCGTGAGTTACAACCAGGGCGTCATGATCGACGCCAACATCGCATACGCCAAGTTGACGGGGAAGCAGGCATACCTGGCAGAGGCCCGCCGCATTGCCACCGCCACCGCCAGCGCCATGACCGGTCCCTGGCACAACCACGGTCGCTACGCGGCATTCGATGCGATCTACTTCGCGGCGGTCGCGCATCTCAATGCTGCCTCCCCGCGCGCGGCCAGCCTGGACCAGGCAAACGAGTACCTTCAATGGGCGTGGCCGACCGCCAGCGCGAAGCGGCTTCCGGCAAATCGTACGGAAGAGGACATCTTGGAGCAAGCAGGCTATGTCATCACCGCTGTCGCTGTAGCCGGCGCATGAGAGTGTCGAGCCGCGCGTTCATGCTTAAGTCATACCGGCCCGATCATACTGCGTGTATGAAACAGTCATTGGGAAGTCGCGCCCGGCATGGTACCGGGCGGTTTGTTCGCGTCGGCATGGTGCTCGCCGTGTTGTCGGCGCTGCTTGGAGCACTGCCTTCAAATGGCCTCGTACATGCGAGCCAGGCGATTGCAACACTTACCGCTACGCCAGTCAGCGCGCCCGCGGACGGGGCCACGCCTATCAACGTGACAGTTCGTGTGGCCGATGGTTCGGGTGTCGGCATCGCGGGGATAGCCGTCCATCTCGTTTCTGACCACCC
The DNA here is from genome assembly GCA_028287725.1 of Chloroflexota bacterium. Classification (GTDB taxonomy): domain Bacteria; phylum Chloroflexota; class UBA5177; order JANWHV01; family JANWHV01; genus JANWHV01. Next base: position 7,320 of record JAQBPC010000256.1, read on the forward strand.
TGAAACGGTCTTTACCCAGCCGTTGACGAGCACCGACGTACTTGGCCAGGCCTCGGGCAGCATTACCTCCAAGGCTGGTGGTCAAGCCGCAATCTCCGCGGTGGATGGATCGGGTGCGGTGCTTGGAACCACGGTGGTGAGCTTTATTGCAGTCCCCGCACCCGGGACGGCAATCATTACCTCGGCCATTCTTTCACATGATCCTGGGTCAGCAGGCCACATGCCCACTACGACAACCCGTGTCAGCGTCGTAGCGCGCGATTATCGTGGCCAGCCGATGGTAGGCCGACAGATTCAGCTCCGCAGCTCTAATCCACTCGACCGCATCATTCAACCGGTAGTTGCGGATAACACATCCACAGCTGCCGGAACCGTCACATTTACCGGCACCGCGACCGTGCTGTCGGCCGTCGACGTTGCCACCGGCACGGTGCTCGGCAGTGTGTCGCTCGCCGGTTCGAGCGCAGGAAGTACCAATCCCGGCGGCCTCACGGCAAGCATACTGCTCTCAAGTGATCGGATGGGCAACGGAATGGACACTGTTTCAGCGCTCGTTACCGTTCGCGACAGCACGGGTAAGCCGGTCGCCGGGCGAAAGCTGATGCTACAGGGGTCTGCGGTGTTTGTCACGTTCGGACCTCCGGCAATCACCGATGCCGCCGGCACGGCCCGTTTCGTCATCCGAATGACCCGGGGCAACCCGCACTACGGATCAGCCGCGGGCCCCGTGGCAATCTCAGTCGTTGATGTTGGGAGCGGCAAACCGCTGCCCGGCTCGGCAAAGCTGACCGTCTACAATCGGGTCGTGGTCCTGCTGCCGGGGTTTGGCACCAGCCTCAGCTGTAGCATCGCCGATTGCCACGATCAGTCGTTCGGGCAGGTTTCCCACGATATACTCGCCCCCATTGGCTACAATCTGAACGGCACCGGCCTGCAGCGAACCGAGCTCGAGTATAGCTACCGCGGCGGTTCGATGGTCCGCGATCCGTCCGGGGCATGGCAATGGCTCGTCAAGCCGTACCGCGCCTGCGACACAAGTCAGTCCCTCGCGGCAAGTGATGCGGCGCTTAGGACGCTGCTGCAAAACTACAGGGCCCGCTATCCGTACACAATGTTTGAGCTCGTCGCGCACAGTCTCGGCGGTGTTATTGCCCTCGATACCCTGGCGGGCGACGGTGGAGAGTTCCTGAGGAGCCACGGGCCGGTCGCGGTCGACAAAGTTGTGACCATCGACAGCCCCATTAACGGCATCGCTCAGTCGCTTGCCCCAATCGCGCCGCTTGTGCTTGGCGGCCTCCTTGGTGGCATTCCGCAGATCCAGTCGTGCACCAGTCAGCTTGCCGGCACCTTCTTGGTTGGCGGCTTGATTCGCATCGGCACACACCAACCAGCCAGGCAGGATAGCTGGGTAGCTACCCTCCGACGTGCGGGAGTCGAGTTGCTAACCATCACGAATCGCAATGACCTGATCGTGCCGGAATCTTTTGCTGTGATCGACGACGGATCTCGTCGGCATGTCTCGGACCGCATGCGCTTCACGGTTGGTATCGACCGTACGGCCGGACACGGGACATTGATGTCACGGCACCTGGATAATGGCGTGCCCAACCCTGCCTGGCCTGAGGTTATCGCCACACTACAGGGCTATCTCACCAACCCATGTCTTCCACTAGCCGGAAACGCGAGCGCGTGCCCGTACCCGTCGATCAATCGAGGCTTTTAGGGGAACAACGTCGGGGCGGCCGGTGCGCGCGACAGTCGGTCGGCAAGTCGCGTCGGCTCCGGCAACCGGTAACCACGCCCGCAGCTCAAAACAAGATCTACCGCTGTCGCCAGATCGAACTTGTGGCCGATAGAGACGAAGATCGGCGCCACGTTCCGTTTGGTTCGCACCACCATCCCGATGGTTTCGCGTCCCGATACGAGCGGCGAACAATCGCCCACGAGGGGACCAGGCTCGCTGTATCGTCCGACCAATCGTGTTTTGGCGCAGCCCACGGTCGGGCGATCCAGGTACACGCCAAGATGGGAGGCCAGTCCGAAGCGACGTGGGTGCGCGTAGCCATGCCCATCCGCCATTATCACGTCGGGTTGTTGCATTAAGAGATCGAGGGCCAGCAGCACTGCGGGGATCTCCCGGAACGACAGCAGGCCGGGAACATAAGGAAATGTGTTTCGGCGTACGGCAACGGCGCGGTCAATGATGTCCAAGGAGGGATACGCGAGCAACACGACCGCTGCCTTGGCATCGTCACTGTAAATCGCATCGACCCCAGCAATCGTGCGGATCGTATCTAGCGGCAGCGCGGTCTCGGTAGAGACCAGCGGGCGAAGACGATCTTGAATTGCCAGGGCTTCGTCGATAGAGACGTCCCAGCGGTTTCGGGATCCTTCGTTCACGCGTACCTCGCGATAGTTCGTCCTCTTCACGTCTTTTGTCTGCGAATCATACCGCGGCAGAAAGCAAGAGACCGCCCGCTTCTCAGCGGACGGCCTCTGCGACTGCGAAGGGCGATATGAACGTCTAGTTGCTAGGAATTTGCACGTACTTCTTGATCACGGCCTGCTTGTGCTGAGCCGCCAGCCACTTGCTCATAACCGCCTGCTGCGACGCCTGCGAAGGCCGTTGGCCCAGCACCTGGATAATGTGCCAGCCGTATTGACTCTTCACTGGATTGCTGACCTTACCAATCTTCAGGGCGTAGGCCGCTTTCTCGAACTCGGGCACCATCTGTCCCTTGCCGAAGTAGCCGAGTTACCTCCGCCACCAAATCTCGACGCACCCGTGCGGCCCGCTCCGCCGAATTGGCCTGCTCCACCGGGTACGCCGCCACCTCGACCAGCGAGACCCTGGCTACCTTCCAGCCCGGCGCCCCCGCGTGAGAAACCCGCGCCACCGCCCGGAGCGGCGCCCCCACGCGAGAAGCCCGGGCCGCCCCCAG
>JAQBPC010000279.1 GCA_028287725.1 Chloroflexota bacterium
CCGAATTGATTCAGAATGAAGGCTGTTCACTCTATCTGAAACGTTTCAGGTAGCGGAATCATACTCCGTCAATTTCGGCTTGTCAAGCGGTGCTGGTATGCGGCGATCCAGGCACGTGGAGCTGCGCTTCAGTCAATCAACCGAGCCGGCTGCCCGGCAATACCGCTCGCAGGCTTGCCCCGTACGTGGGCCTGCGTCGATGTGTTCCTGGTGGGAGAGATGGCGCAGACGCTCAATGCTTCGCCTGAGCCGCGTCGGGGGCCAGGTCGCTCTGCAGCTTGGCGTACTCCGCCAGGTTGCTCGTGACGGGCAAGAAATTAGCAGTGTTGATGATTGTTTGCCAACACATGAGCGAGCGCTCCCGGGGAGACGCACTGTATTGTGACTCCCACACTGGAAGAGCGTCCAGTCCTCTGCGGAAAATACTTGCTAGATGGTGACTAAGGAGTATTGACATTAACGCTGTTTGGAGTTATAAAGTGCATGTAAGTGGCGACAACGAGTCGCCGAAGGTTCGAAAAGCTTAGTTCAGAGGTAATTCCGAGGAGGAAGACGATGGCAATGCGTACACTGTGGAGCCCAGTCAACGAGTTTGTGACCTTGCGTGACGCTATGGATCGGCTTGTGTCGGACAGTTTCATCAATCCGCGAAGCATGCTTGGCACAATGTCGAACACAGCCGGTCTCGCGGCCAATTTGTACGAGACGCCGGACAGCTACATCGTTCAGGTATCGTTGCCTGGTGTGAATCCCGACGCCGTACAGATTACCGTTCAGGGCGAGGTCATCAACATCAAGGGCGAGCGGCCCGCCCCGAAGCACGAGAGGGCGCAACAGATCTGGAACGGCATTAACTTCGGCCCGTTCGAGCAGACCTTCAGCCTGCCGACCGCCGTCGAGGCTGAAAACGCGCAGGCCATGTTCGAGCACGGCATCCTGTCGCTGACCTTGCCGAAGGTACGGAACGCGCGCGCTCACACCATTAAGGTGACGAGCGGCAGTGCCGGGAGCCAGCCGGCCATCGAGCAGCAGTCTGCTTCCCAGAAGTAATCTTTCGCGCTTGCTGGCAGGGTAGGAGGGGTCGCTCTACAGCGACCCCTCCTTTTTTTATTTATCTTGCTGCACCTTGACATACGTGTGGGTGTGGCCTGGCAATGCCGCATTTCAGGTTTCGAGGGATATCTCGGGGAACCTTAACGCTTATCCGCTGACGCCTGGGCAGCCGGAATGTGTGTTCCCGGCGTGAATGTATGAACGGCGGGCTCGGGTGAGCCGTTACTCGACCCTTGCCATGCCTGCGCCTGTGCGTTGATACACGGCGCCCGCGCCCAGTCCGGCAAGTGCGAGGGTAGTCGCGCAGATCCAGGCCGCGCCTCTGAAGCTAACGGCGCCGTACACCACGCCGCCCAGCAACGGACCAATGGTGAGTCCTACCGCGTATGCCAGATTGTAGAGTGCGTATGCGCCGCCGTAGGCCGGTGGTGCTTGCGCTTCGGCTATTGAGGCGACGAGCGTTAATGTCGGCGCCATAATCAGGCTTACGGCGATCGCTATGACCGCCAGCGATACACCGATGAGCCACACATTCTCAAGCGGGCCGAGCGCAACCATACCGACCGTGCCCGTCGCGATTCCGGCTGCCACCACGATAATACGTGCCGCGCGATCGGCAAGCATGCCGCTAAAAGGCGCAACGAGCGTTTCGGCCAGCACGGCAGCGCCGAAAACGAGCCCAATAACGCTGGGCCGCTCCCCAAGGTCGCGCGTCAGATGCACGGGAAGGATCGGCTCGAAGTAAGCAAAGATGGCCGCGCCGATTATTGTGAGCACGACGACGAAAGGCGCCTGTGGGTGACGCAGCAGCGTGCCGATGGCGACACGCTGGGTAGGAGCTGGAAAATCACGCACCAGAACCCAGCGTGCCACGCCGTCGGCCGCGGCCAGCGCGGCGGCAAACAAGAAGGGCGCCCGGTAGCCCCAGCGATCAAAAAGGAAGCCGCCCAGGACTGGTCCAACCAGCAAGCCAACACCAACGCTCGACAGCGCCAGGCCCATGGCACGACCCCGGGTCTCCGGCGGCTGTGTCGCCGCGATCAGCACGAGGCAGGCCGTCCACGAGACTGATGCGGCGACCCCCTGAAGCAAGCGCGCCAGCAGGAGCATGGCGAAGCCCTGTCCAAACGCGAACAGCAACGTTGAGGCTGCCAGGCCAACGAGTCCCGCCAGCAGGGGAGTGCGCGGGCCGGTTCGGTCGATCCAGATGCCCACCACGGGTGTAGCGATGAGCTGTGCCGCCGCGTAGCTCGCAAACAGGACGCCAATCGCGGCCGACGATGCGCCGAGATTGTGGGCGATGGTCGGCAGGACCGGTACGGCGAGGCCGTAGACGAGCATATCCGTTGTCAAGGCGACCATCGCAACTGCGAGTGCCGCCGCCGGTTTGGTGATCATGGGAATTGCAGTGTTACCTGGAACTCGATAAGCGTCGGCCGATCGGCGGCAAAGGCATCGGCCAGGGCCGCTGGTAGCTCGCCGGGGTGCTGGAGCCGAACGCCCCGTGCGTTGCACGCCTCGGCCAAGCGCGGGAAATCCGGTGTGTCAAGCGCGATGCCGCTATGCCGTCCGCCGTAGCGTTTGGTCTGATTTTCCCGCACGGAGCCGTAGGCGGCATCGTTGAATACAATGATCGGCAGGTTCAGCCCGAGCGATGCCGCCGTGACCAGCTCTTGGCAGGTGAACATGAATCCGCCATCGCCGGCCAGGGCTACTACCTGGCGATTGGGATGAGCGACTTTGGCGCCGATCGCCGCCGGCAGCGCCCAGCCCAATGTGCAGAACTGCATGGGGAATTGCCACGTGCGCGGCTCGTACATCGGCAAATAGCGGCCCGCCCAGAAACAGAACAAACAATTGTCGTTGGTGACGATGGCATCTCGATCCAGGCTCTCACGCAGTGCATGCAGGGTCTCGGCAACGAACGGCGATTGCTCCACGAGCTTCCGGTCGATCGCGGCACGCACCTCTTGCCGATATCCACCCCATACCCGCGGGGCGCGCGGCCGGTTGCCCGCTGCCGGTACTATGCGTTCCAAGAGCTGCCGCAGTGTGTCGCGTGCGTCGCCCGTCAGCGCGACCGTGGCGGGCACCGTTCGGTCATGCGCGATAGGATCCACGTCGAGATGGATCAGGGTCGGCGCGATAGGAACGCGTCCCCACGAGGCCGTGCGCACTGTAAAGCGTGTGCCAATCGCCAGCATCACGTCCGCCTCTGCCAGGGCGGGCGAAGCACGCACCTCCGCGGCCCACGCACAGCCCAGGCACAGCGGATGATCGTCCGGTATGGCGCCCTTCCCTTTGACACTGGTAGCTACCGGCGCTCCCAACGCTTCCGCCAGGGCGGCAAGCTCCGCCGTCGCATTCGCGCTGATCACGCCCCAGCCGGCGTAGATTACCGGTCGCTCGGCGGCAAGCAGCAGGGCAACGGCCCGTTCGATCGCGGCCGTATCGACAACAGGCACCGTGCGCCTTGCCGGAAGCTGTGCGGGCGCGCCGGATTCGCGGCCCGGATCGTCGAGCACGTCGAGCGGAATCTCGAGATACGCTGGCGTTGGACGCCCATCACGAAAGTGGTGCAAAGCGGCATCGATGGCCGGGGCGATCTCGGAGACCCCATTCGCTCGCGCCGTCCAGTCCGTCGCCGCGTCGAAGGCGCCGAGCTGATCGCGCATTTCATGCAGATACCCTTGTCCGGCGCCAAGATGGGTGCTGGGAATCTGGCTGCTGATCACCAGCAGCGGACTGGAGTCCGAGTATGCGCCGCCGACCGCCGTTAGCGCGTTGATCGCACCAGGCCCTGTAATGGTGATGGCGACACCCGGCTTCCCGGATGCGCGGGCGTAGCCATCGGCCATGTATCCCGCGCCACCCTCGTTCCGTGAGACGACACTATGGATATCCGGCTCGTCAAGCAACGCGTCGTAGATGGCCAGAGTGTGGGCTCCTGGGATGCCGAAGACCGTGTCTACGCCGTGATCCTTAAGGGCAGCGACCAACGCCTGCCCGCCGTTCCGGGGGTGATCGCCAGTTGCCATATGCCGTCCACACCTATCCTTTGCAGTGCCGCGGCCCCATTGCCGCGTCTCGCGCTGGAGATAAGTGTAGCATCGGGTATCACACGCCAACCTCAGCCGCCGCCGGAGAAGTCGACTCCCGACGACTGTTGTTGTGACGTAGGTGGTCCCGAATGCACGACGGTTGGAGGATGGCGATCGGCGTTGAGCGAGATGTTCAATTGTGGCGTGGGGATGTGGTGGTCGTCCGCGACGCTGACGATACCGGTGCCGACCGCTAGAAACTCGATGACGTGGCTGCTCCAGGAGTGGGTGCTTTCGTGGATGTTTGCCCCCACGATTCCCTCCGCGCCCGACTGCACCGCTTCGTTTTGCATCCGCTCCATGGCCAGCTCGCGGGCGTCGTAGAGCGCCTGCGTGAAGTTTGGCATCTCGACATTCTGGCCTATGTTCTTGAACCATTGACCAAACGACTGGTGAGCGACGTGATACACGCAGTTGCCGAAAATCAGTGATACCGGTGCATACCCTGCGCGAAGCAGTGTCCAGAAATCCTGCCCGGATAGGTCGGACGTGAACGGCTTGCCGTGCCGCGTGCGCCTGCTCACCCCGTCGCGCGCCCGAATTGCCGTGCCGATAGCTTTGAATTCGGCAAGGTTGGCGGCCCAGTTGTAGCGCCCGACGAGCAGACGCACACCGACGATGCCGTCGGCTCCCAATATATCCGCCTCTTCTTCCATGCGGTTCATGGCAAGCTCGCGCGCGTGGTACATGGCCTGGGTCATCACGTTCATTTCCATATTCGTGCGTAACTTGGCGACCTGGATGCCAATGTGATAGATACTGGTGCCCATTACCAGGCCGAGCGGATCGAATCCCGCCTCCTTCACCAAGAGGAACTCGTTGACGGTCAGGTCGCTGGTGAAGAATCGCTTATGGCCATCACCGCCTTGCATTGAACGGAGGCGTTCTCGCGCGTGCTCCGGTAAATCGCTGACTGTCTGCTGTGGGACCATGCTGTCCTCCAATCGATAATGCCGGACATAGAGGTGGGACCGGCACCCAGCACCAGCGTACACAATGGCCGCAATCCCAGGTACCTGGCGGCGCCCCGACTTGCTGAAACGTCGGCGCGTGCCTGAGAGCGCTCACCGGGCCAACCCGTGAAAGCCGGAGCGAATGCAGCGCGCATATCATCCCCAGCGGTATGCTGGAGAGGAACGAGAGACTGATACTACACATTTGCCATGACTGGCGCACAATTCGGCACATTGCCTTACCGGCACTAGGAGGTTCATCGGATGGTTGAGACCCGCGAAAGTACCTACCAACGAAGACTTGCGGCACTTCAGGCTTCACTCCCCGCGGCGGGCATCGATCTCCTCGCGCTGGCAGTGACCGATAACCTTCGCTACGCCCTTGGCGGCTATGCGCCGACTGGCGACGAGCGTTTCTGCGCCCTGCTGATCACGCCAACCGGCCTCGCGTTCATTGTGCCGTCGCTCAATGCCGACCAGGCGAGGGCCAATGTCGCTGTGCCGATGCATACCTATCAGGATGCGGAAGGTCCCCAGGCGGCGATCGCTGCGGCACTCGGCGCGCTTGGAGCCACCGCGGCTTCGACCATCGCCGTCGACGAGGAGATGCGTGCCGATCACCTGTTGGTGCTTCAAGCGACCCTTCCGAGCGCATCCTTCCAACTCTCCGGCACGGTCGTGGCGCCACTTCGCAGCCGTAAGGACGCAGATGAGATCGCCAGGCTTCAGGCGGCGGCGGCAACGGCTGACGCCGGGGTGGAGGCCGTATTCGCGGCTAGCAGGCCCGGAGTTACGGAACTGGAACTGGTTGAGATCGCCAGCGCCGCGATGCGGCACGCGGGTGCGGAGGAAATCGTGTTTGCCACCGTCGCCGCTGGACCGCACACCGCATTGCCGCACCACCACTCCGACGCCACGGCCTTGCAGGCCGGCGATGTGCTGCTCGTCGACATCGGGAGCAGGCTCAATGGCTACTGCTCGGACATTACGCGCATGGCCATCGTCGGCGGGGCGCCGCCGGACGCGGAATACGCCAGGGTGCACGCGGTCCTGGAAGAAGCGTCGCGCGCGGCCCAGGCGGTTGCACGACCCGGAGCTCGCGCTCGCGAGGTCGACGCCGCAGCGCGTGAGGTGATCGCGAAGGCCGGTTATGGCGACTATTTTATCCATCGAACCGGACACGGGCTCGGCCTGTCCATTCATGAGCCGCCGTACATTACCAGTGCGGATGATCTGGTGCTCGAGTCGGGGATGGTGTTCAGTATCGAGCCAGGAATTTACCTGCCCGGGCGGTTTGGCGTGCGGTTGGAGGAGATCGTGTACCTCGACGCCGAAGGGGCACATGTGTTGAGTACCCTACCACGGGCCGTCCGCTTTGGCTGACAGCCGATCCGCGAGGTTTGGTCTCCTGTGTGGTAGTGTGAAGGGCTTTGCGCCTCAAGCTACACCGCTGCACCAATGATGCCGCCGGTATGATGGACAGATGCACAGACGGGAGCAGCGGCAATGATGGAGGCGCTGCTCCCAATCATCGACTGCTGAGCTACAGGAGGTGTTGGGTGATGGGTGGTCGCGCGCATTGGTTGCGACCGGCGCTTGGCGCCGCGTTCCTCGGACTGGCTGCTGCTCTGTCCGGCTGCGGATCGTCCGCATTGCCCGGGCCCCCACCTGCCTCGGTGGCGACGAGTGTCGCAGCGCTCACGCAGCAGCCCGCGGCCACGACAACCAAGGCCACGCCTGCCGCCCCGGGCGTGGCAACACCCGCGGTAAGTGCCGCACAACTCGCCGCGGGGAAGGCAGCGTTCTTGTCCGCCGGCTGCGGTGGCTGCCATATGCTGACGGCAGCCGGCACAACCGGCGGCGCTGGGCCAAGCTTGAACGGAATCGGTAAGGTCCATGATGCGGCCTGGATTGTCGTGCAAATTAAGAACCCATGTGCAAGCGGGCATGCAAACGCGGCCGGCCCAAACTATAACTGCCTTGCCATGCCGGCGGGACTTGCATCTGGTGCAAGTGCCCAGGCAATCGCGGTATTCCTTGCCGCTCAGAAATAGCATGGCACTTTATAGAGCACAGTCATGAGTGATTCCGGTCAGCCGCCTGGCGCAATTCAGGCATATACTCTTGGCAACGAGCCCGTACCCCAATTGCCGGTTCCTGGTGTCCGCTTCATACGTTTTCATACCAGGTTGCGCCGCCAGCTGGCGGAAGTGATGCACATCACGGAGGCGGAGATCGATCGGCGTTACGCGCTCGGGAATCGCGCCTACGTGGCGTTGCTCGACGACGATACGATCGTGGGCTATGGGTGGGTGAGCTACGACTGCATTCGGATTTATGAGCTCGGTCTTGAGATCCCGCTTCCACCTGGCCATGCCTATATCTGGGATTGCGCTACCGTCGATCGGTACCGCGGTCGAGGTATCTTCCCTGGACTACTCCGGTTTATGCTGGAGGACTTACGCCAGCAGGGAATAACCCATGTTTGGGCGGGCGTGGCGCCTGGGAACACCGCATCGCTCCGGTCATTCGCGCGCGCGGGGTTCCGGCTTGTCGCCGAAACAACAATTACCGATAGCCAGTTCGAGGCGCGGCCCACGGCGGCTGCCACTCAGGAAGAGGCGGCGGCGCTGCGCGCACTTCGGGCCACGCTGCGCTAGAGCATGACTCTGCAATGATGTTCACCGACCTAAGCTGGTCGATCGCCTTTTTCCTCAGTCTCATCGCCGTGTTGTTCGCCAGCGATAGGCTGGTCTACGCCGTCGAGGCGGCCGGCGACCGCTACAGCTGGACGCCAGGGCTCGTCGGGTTGCTGGCTGCCGCGGGAGCCGATGGCCCCGAGGTGAGTGCGGCAATTATTGCGCTCGGCGCAGGCGCCCACGACATCAGTCTGGGCGTCATCGTAGGTTCCAACTTGTTCAACCTTGCCGCGGTACTCGCGTTTCCGATCTTGCTCGTGGGGTTTGTCGCCGTGCAGCGTCGGGGACTGTTGCTCAATGGCGGTGCCATGGTGCTGACCACATTGCTCGCGGCGGGAATTATTACGGGCACTATCCCGCTGGCACTGGGTGAGCTGCTCGTGCTTGCCACGCTGTTGGCATACGCGGTGCTTCTCGTGCGCTCGCGGGAATCGGTGCCGGCTCGCCCTTCGACTTTGCCTAACGTTATAGAGCAAGACGCCGGAAATATCGAAGAAGAGGAACGGGCCAGAGAGCGCGAGGCGGACATTGAGCAGGGCTTCCCCTCCGGCGTTACCCTCCTGTGGCGGGGAGGGCTGGCTACCGCGGTGATTATTGGCGGCTGCGATGTGCTGGTCCACGCTACGCTATACCTTGGTCCGCGCCTCGGCATACCTGCCACGTTTACCGGCACATTTGCCCTCGCCGCGCTTACCAGTCTCCCTAACGTCTGGGTGGCGACAAGTCTCGCCCGCCGACACCGGGGCGCGGTGCTGGTGAGCGCGGTGTGCAACAGCAATACCATCAATATGGTCGCCGGCATCTGCCTCCCGGCACTATTCGCGACGTTCAAGGCGACCGGCGTGGTTCGCAACCTCGACATCCCGGCCCTGGTCGTGCTGACGTTAGTCTCCGTCGCGTTGATCTGGCGAAACCGAGGCATTGGCCGGTACGGAGCGGCGGTGCTTGTAGCCGGTTATATGGTTTTCGCCATAGCGAGGATCCGCCTGTCGTAGTCGAGGGCGCCGCAAGCGGCTGCGGGAACGAGCTTTCCCTTCTGTTGGGCGCCCCGGGCGCGATAGGAGGTACGCCACCGGGCTTTCAAGAGCCGCCGGCAAGGAAGCAACGCTATCCGAAGCGACGGCGATTCCGGATGCTGCGCGTGAACAAACGACACTATGCGACGAGCACCGAGCAGTCCGCAATCGACCAGCGGAGACTCACGTCGTTTCCGACGCCCGCGGCTTGACCGAGATTAGGCGAGCGCACGATGAGTTGGGCAGCGTCGCCGAGCGACACCGCGTATTGCAGCGTTGAGCCCGCATAAACAGCTTCGAGCAGGCGACCGCGCACCACGTTCTCGCCGGCTCCCACGCCGGCAGCCGGCTGCTCGCTGGGCTCGATGATGATGCGCTCCGGACGCAGCGCCACGCTTACAGGGATGCCGGTGGCGATGCGATCGACGCAGCGGGCGCGGATCGCGCCTGCGCCCGCCACGTCGACCGTGGCGACGCCATTCTCCCAGTCGCTGATCGTGCCTTCGAGGAAGTTCGACTCACCGATGAAGTCGGCGACGAAGCGCGTCGCCGGCGCCTCGTAGATCTCCTGGGCGGTGCCGATCTGGAGAATGCGGCCGCCGCTCATCACGGCGATGCGGTCGCTCATGGTCAGCGCCTCCTCCTGGTCGTGGGTCACGTAGATAAAGGTAATGCCGACGCTCTGGTTGAGATGGCGCAGCTCGAATTGCATGGCTCGGCGCAGCTTGAGGTCAAGCGCGCCCAACGGCTCGTCGAGCAGCAGCACCGCGGGTCGATTCACCAATGCCCGTGCCAGGGCCACGCGCTGCTGCTGCCCACCCGACAGCTGGGTGGGCTTTCGCTTGCCAAGGCCTTCGAGGCGCACCAGCGCCATTGCCTCGTCGACACGCCGCTCAATGTCCGCACGCCCCAATCGCTTCATGCGCAGGCCGAATCCGACGTTCTCGGCAAGATTCATATGCGGGAATAGGGCATAGTTTTGGAAGACGGTATTTACGTTCCGCTTGTTCGGCGGCAGCGCGGTAACCGCCTGGCCGTCGATATGTATGGTTCCCCCGCTCGGCCGCTCGAACCCGGCAACGATCCGAAGGCTCGTGGTCTTGCCACAGCCTGAGGGCCCGAGCAGCGTCAAGAACTCGCCTTTGCGCACGGTGAGCGAGACATCGTCGACGGCGGAGACGCTGCCAAAGCGTTTGGACACGCCACGCAGCTCGACCGACGGTGCTTCAGCGTTCATGTAGGTGCTCACACTCATTCTTCTTCACGTACAAGGAACCGCGCGGCCCCCACCAGCACGACGGAGACGGCGATGAGCAGCGTCGCGGCCGCATTGATTTCCGGCGTGATTGTACTACGGCGCAGCCGCGACCATATCTCCAGCGGAAGCGTATTCTCGCGACCGGCAAGGAAGAAGCTGACTACAACCTCATCGAACGAGAGTGTAAAGGCGAGCAACGTGCCGGAGATGACTGCGGTTCTGATCGAAGGCAGGGTGACGTGCCAGAAGGTGCGGAATGGCCCGGCGCCCAGGTCGCGGGCAGCTTCTGCCATCTGCGCGGGCACGCGAGCCAGCCTGGCACGGACACTGTTGAACACGAGCACGATACAGAACGTGACGTGGCCCGCGATGATCGTGGTGAGCGACAGATTGTAGTTGAGGTCGGTGAACAGCGTCAACATCGCTATGCCGGTAACGATGCCGGGTAGGACTATCGGCAGGATCACCGCGAAGCTAAACAACTCCTTACCAGGGATGCGCAGCCGGTTGAAGCCAAGTGCCGCCGCGGTACCCAGGATCACGGCAATGCTCACCGCAATGACCGAGACATACAGGCTGTTCTTGATCGATTGCGTCAGGTCAGCGTCATTCGCCAGGGTGTTGTAGGCGCCAAACGACCAATGGTGAATCGGCCAGGCATTGATGGAATCGGCATTGAACGAGTAGAGAATCACGATGATCAGCGGCACATACAGGAATGCATACACAAGCCAGCCGGCGACCGTGAGCGACCATCGGCCGAGACGCCCTGGGGCGTTCGCTTCACGCATCACGGCGCTCATTGTGCCTCCAGGGCGCCGGTGCGGCTGGCAAGCACCAGGAAGCAGGCCAGTACAGCCAGCACAAGCATGCTGATGGCAGATCCAAGCGGCCAATCGAGGGTGCCCCCGAACTGCGTAAAGATAAGATTACCGATCAGGTTGCTGTCCGGACCACCAAGCAGGCCCGGGGTGATGTAGTCGCCCATGGTGAGGCTGAAAGTCGCGATGGAGCCGGCTATAATGCCCGGCAAAACCAAGGGCACGATGACATGACGGAACACGCGTGGGCCATTGGCGCCGAGGTCTCGCGCCGCTTCCATAAGCGATGGCGGCACCTTCTCCAGCGCGGTGTACAGCGGCAGCACCATAAACGGCAGCCAGACATGCGTGAAGGTGATGTACATGGCGGTGTTGCTGAAGAGTAGCGCGCTCGATGGGTGGCTCAGGATGTGGGACCACACCAGGAAGTTGTTCAGAACGCCGTCCGTACCGAGAATCGTGCGCCAGGCATACGCTCGCACCAGGTAGCTGCTCCAGAGCGGAATAATCACCAGCAGCAAGCCGAGGCTCTTACGGCGGATGCGGAAGGCGATGAACGCCGCGAGCGGAAAGGCGAGCGCGATATCGGTGACGGTGACCAGCGCGGCAAGCCGTACGGTTTTCCACAGCACATCGCGGTAGAGCGGGTCGCTGGCCAGCGCTCGGTAGCGATCCAGCGTTGGCGTCTGGTTTGTTACCACATTGACCGAGTCGTAGGTCCAGAAACTTTGGACCAGCAGGAGCGCCAATGGGACCAGATAGAAGACGCCAAGCCACACGACGGAGGGACCGAGCAATGGCGCGGCTGTTATAGCCGAGCGAATCCGGTCCCCTCCACCGTCGCGGCGCTGTCTTTTCGGGCGCGGGGCAATGGTAACGGCCAGGGTATTACGCCTTTACGTCGTTCCAGATCTTCTGCCACTTGGCGTAATTCGCCGGCTCCGCCCACATATGCAGCTCGTCGAAGAACGACAGGTTATCCATATGCAGCGCCTTGACCCGCGCGGGGCCGAGCAGCGGAATCGCCGAACGAGAAGCGCCAGAGTAGGCGGTGACGTCGATCACGCCCTTCTGGCCCTGCGGCCCAATCATGTAGTCGATCCACTTCATGGCCAGGTCGACGTTTGGGCTGTTCTTGGAGATCATCCAGGTATCGGCCCAGCCGGTCGCCCCTTCTCGGGGGATGGTCTCCCCGATGGGATAGTGTGCCTTGCGCAGGTCATTGGTCATCAACGGCCAGGCATTGGAGGCAACCACCTCGCGGTGTATGAAGGCGTCCTCGAGATCGCCGGAGCCGCCCCAGTACTTGCGGAGCAGCGGCTTCTGTTCCTGTAACTGCGCCTTGCACTTGGCTAGCTGGGCGTCGGTCAGGTTGTAGCAGTCCTTAAAGCCCAGGTAGAGAGCGACATCCGCAATGGTGATCGGGTTATCGGCGGTCGAGAGCTTGCCCTTGTAGGCCGGGTCATAGATAACGTGCCAGGAGGTTGGGGCTTTCTTGAATACGCGCGTGTCGTAAATCAATACGTCCGGCCCCCAGGTGAACGACACCCCGAAGTGTTGTCCGTTCCGTGTGTTCCAGACAGGCGTGTAGAACTTCGGAAACAGCTTGTCGAAGTTCTTGAGCTTCGACACATCGACCGGCAACAGTGTGCGGGAATTCATGAAGCGACGGGTAGCGTCACCAGAAGCGGACACCAGGTCGTAGGTGTTGCCATGTCCGGCAATCCACTTCGCGACCATCTCGTCGCTGGAACCGGCATACGTCGCCGTGACCTTGCAGTTGTTCTGCTGCTCGAAGGGCCTGACGAAGGACGGATCGGCGTAGCCTTGCCAGCAGATCAGAGTAAGATTTCGCCTGTCACTCTCTTGCCGCGTGGCACGACTCGCGGCCTCGGCAATCCCGGTGGGGATCGAGCCCGCGGCGGCGAGACCGGCGGCCGTGGCGGCTGCGCGCTTGAGGAAGGTTCGACGGTTGAGCGGACCAGGCATCGCAATACCTCCGGTTATAACGGATATCGATAAGGCCATGACTGTATGCCGGAAACCAATAAGGCGCCGATAGGCGCCATCGATGCTCGCTGCCCACCCAAGATGGGCCGGGTCAAGTCTTCGTCATTGTGGACCTCCTCCTGTCCACCGTCAAGATGGCAAGCTCACCGGCCGCCTTCAAGATAATCGTCGATCAGCCGGCGCGAGATACTCATACGCGGCGGAATATGCGGCATCGACCGGCGATTGAACCATTGTGCGTCCGCGATCTCATTAGGGTCAATCTGGATCTCGCCGGCTGCCCAGCTAGCGGTGAACCCGATCATCATCTGGTGCGGGTACGGCCAAGGCTGGCTGCCGAAGTACCGGATATTGTCGACTATGACGCCGGTTTCCTCTTCGATCTCCCGGGCCACGGCCTCTTCGAGCGTCTCACCGGGTTCCACGAAACCGGCTGGGGTGCTGTACATGCCTTCCGCGAAGTTAAGCCCGCGCGCCAGCAGGATCTGGTCGCCTTTCGTCACTTGCATGATCACCGCGGGCGAGATCCGCGGATAGGCGGTCAGTCCACACACTGGACACTTCCTGGCACGCTCGCCTGGTACCAGCTCAGTAGGCGAACCGCACCGCCCGCAGAACTGATGAGTACGGTCCCAGGTGACGATTTGCAAGGCGCGGCCGGCCACCCCAAACAAATCTTCGTCGAGCCGGCCAAACAGGCCCCGCAGTCCTTCGAGCGAGGTGTTGTCGGGTAATGCCACGTCGCCGGCAATCTCAACGACATAGCAGCCTTGGCCCCCCAGCGCTCCCAGATAGTGCCGGCGCGTCGGGCTGAGCTCGAGCTGTTCGAGATCGGGCAAGCGGATCTCGCCGTCGCTGTGCAGCACAAGCAACTTGTCTTCTTGAAAGGCAAACCACCAGACAGGACCTGGCTCTTGGTTGGCGGGCTCGACCGCGGGGATAAAGGGAGACGTCATCGCCTTAGAGCACTTTCTCGATAGTCGCTGCTGTTCTGCTGGTACGGTAGCACATGCGTGGCAGCGTACCCAATGTCCGAGAAGTAGCACCGCATACCCGCGCCCATGTATATGGCAACTCCAAGGGCATTATGCGTCTGGCCCACCTTGCGGTTGCCGATCGACCACGAATCCGGTGTATCGTATGCAACATGGCGATGGTGCGACGGCAGACGGCATTATGCGAGTAGCGCGGCCAAAGACGGCCGCTGGGCGAAGCTGGCCCCGTGGGCTCGCGGCGCTGCAATATCGCAACTACCGGTTGCTATGGACCGGCGCCCTCGTCTCCAACGTCGGTACCTGGCTACAGACCGTGGCACAGGGCTGGCTGGTTCTGCAGCTTGCCAACTCAGCATTCGTGCTCGGGCTGGTGAACGCCATAGGCATGCTTCCGATCATGACGCTATCGCTCTATGGCGGTGTGCTGGCGGATCGGGTCGATCGCCGGAAACTGCTGATCATCGCCGAGATTGCCCTGATGATGTCTGCCCTGGCAATGGCAGGGCTTACGGAGTGGCACCTCATCACAATCAATTGGCTATTGGTACTCGTGGCGCTCATTGGTGTTGCCTCGGCGCTTAGCTCGCCCGCCTGGATGGCGTTCATTAGCGAATTGGTGCCGGCTCAGGGCTTAATGAACGCGATCGCGCTCAACTCAGCTCAGTTCAACGTGGCCAGGGTGCTCGGTCCCGCGTTCGCCGGTACGATGATCGCCATTGTAGGCGTGGCAGGGTGCTTTACCTTGAACGGCCTGAGTTTCCTGGCAGTTATCGCGACACTTGTGGCGATTCGCTTGCCGGCAAGGCGGCAGCCTGAGTCGCGGCCATCGCCCTGGCGTAGCCTCGTCGATGGGCTGCGGTACGTCGCTCATCACCCGGAAGCACGCGCCGTCCTGGCGCTCACGACGATTCACACCGTCTTCGGCATGCCGTTCTTGATGTTGATGCCGGTCTTCGCGCGCAATGTGTTTCACGGCAATGCCGGCGACCTCGGCGTATTGCTGTCGGCAATGGGTATCGGCGCGGTTGGCGGAGCGCTGACCACGGCGCGATTAGGTTCAGTTCAGCGCCGCGGGCTGCTCATTCTTGGCATGGAAGTAGCGTTCGCGGTTGCGCTACTGCTGTTCGCCAATATGCCGACCCGCCTGTTGGCGTTGCCGGCCCTGGCCTTGGTCGGCTTCTGGATGGTGAGTTTCTTCACCACGGCCAATACTATCCTGCAGATCCTCAGTGGCGATGAGATGCGCGGCAGAATGATGTCCCTCTGGACGATTGCATCGTGGGGTGTCGGTCCCATTGGAAGCCTGTGGGCGGGGGCGCTTGCCGCGAATATTGGGGCGCGGGCGACCGTGAGCCTCGGCGCGTGCATTTGCCTGTTAGCAGTGGTTGCGATGGGTCTCACCTCGCCGCTCCTACGGATACTCTGAACTTGCAGGCGCACGCACAGGGTACGAACCGGACCGGTAAGCCGGCGGCGTCAGCCGATTGCGAGTGCAACGGGTCAGGCCGCAAGCCCGGCGCGCTGAACGCGTCACTTAAATGCTGGAACGGCGCGGTTGACTGACTTTAGGTCGTGAGCTGCCGGTCCGTAACGAACATGCATCCAGGCGCGTGGGTGATCATGAACGGCACACGCGAGGCGATGGCAACCGCCTGTGGCGTTACTCCGCACGCCCAGAACATCGGCACGTCCCCAGGATAGATGTCAACGGCGTCGCCGTAATCAGGTCGTGCCAGGTCATCGATGCCCAGCTCGGACGGATCTCCTACATACACGGGTCCGCCGTGCACCTCGGGGTAACGCGCCGACGTCTCCGTCGCCAGTGTGACCTGGCGGGCCGGCACCGGGCGCATGCTTACCACCAATGGGCCCGACAGCCGGGAGGTGGGCGACGTGGCACGATTTGTGCGGTACATCGAGACATTCCTACCTTGTTCGACGTGCCGGACGGTGACGCCTGCCTGCAGCAGGTAGTGATCGAAGGTGAAGCTGCAGCCGATCAGGAAGCACACGAGGTCATCACGCCAGAGCGAGGCGATATCCGCCAGCTCCGCATCGAGCCGGCCATCACGATAGACACGATAGGCGGGAATGTCGTAGCGAAGGTCCGCGTCTCGCGCAAGATCCGGCACCGTTGGGTCACCGGGCGCCGTCTGAGCTACGAGAGGGCAGGCCTGCTGATTGAGTGAGCAGAATTCGGCAAACTCCTCTGCCCAGTCTCGCGGCATGGCGACAAAGTTTGCCTGGACGAAATCGCGAGCGAGCCCTGCCGTCTGGCCGCGCAGCCGGCCGGCACGGATGGCGGCGCGGAGGTCAGCCGGCGCAAGATTGGCGAACGTCGTCTCAGGCTTGGCTTCCAATGGCATTCCGTTCACTGCTCCAATGTTCGCGATCTCAATGCATCATTGTACTAAACCTTGTCCTGCCTGCGCGTAACATCGCTACCCGACGTCGCCGGCCCACCTGGTAGGTTCAACGCCAATAAGCATGTAGTTGGACATCGGCATGCGTCGCGCCGCTTCCCGCTTTCTACGTCAAGGCTATCCGTTATCGCCGGACCCCGTAGCGCGAGGGATCCTCACTTCTTTCCCCAGCCATAGGCGAAAGTATAGGTGAATACCTGGTTGTCATAGACTTTTCGTGTGCCGATCTGCGGACCATGGTGGTAGAGCCAGTTGTTCGCGATACCCGCGGGGTCCACGCGTCCAACGGGTGCACTGATGAGCCGAATGGTGGCCGGCGGTTGCCGGGTCGCCGCCGTGAGTGCTGCCTGGCCGCCGGTGTCGATTCGGAGCAGGTGGGCCGCGGCATGCGGGCGAGTGTTCCAGGCCTGCACAAAGACATCCGCTCCGGGTCCGTGCACGACCACCAGATCACCGCTTCGCGTTTGGGGCAGCACGGTGCCGGCGGCGTTGAGCCATGCCGTTGCGTTCGGGCTGCCGGCGACATGAAGCGTGGTGAAGCGATAGATGCTCACACCCTGGTAGGACTGCTGACCGGCGAGCGCGAGGTGTGACCGCAGCCAGGTGAGCGGGACGTGCTGGGGATCGGCGCCGCCTGCCCCAACGATGAGCCAGACTGTCTGCGCGCCATGCACGGCTTGTGCCATGTCCTGGTCCGTGCGCAGTAGGCGAGGATTATTGGTCAGCAGGCTTTCGTCGTAGGGATAGCCTCGGCTCGGGTTACGTGATGCAGGCGGGCTCCAGTAGAGGTCAAACGGCAGCTGGCTATATCCGGGGTCGAAGATCAGCACGTCGCCCGGAGCAGCCTGCGTGTGGACGTAGCCGGCAGCGCCCCGCCAATCGTCGTTGATCGTCGTCGCATACGCCTGATGGAGTGCCGCACCGGAGCCCAGAAGCAGGCCCGCCAATGCGACCAGCCCCAGGGGCAGAACCTGTCGTGTGAGCCTGAGCAATCCACGTGCAACGACTATGAGCAGGCCGTAAAGCGCCATCATCACAGTCCTCGTGAGAAAGATGGGATGCAAGATGCTCAGCACAAGCGGGATGGCCAGCGGCGCCAGAATAATACAGGCAAGGAACACATATCTCGGTCGCAGTGACGGCCGCCGCAAATCTCGGCTAATGGCCAGCAGACACAGCAGCGCTGCTCCAACGGCAAGGCACAATGCGAGCACGGCAGCGGGGCTGTGCAGGCTCACCAGGTCCAGCAGCGTCGCTCCTACTATCTGGGCGTTGGGTGAGGGGATAAAGGCGATCGACGCTCCGTTTCGCGTTTGATAGGCGAGCAGCGCCAGAGCAGGCAGCAGCAGCCCGATAAGAACGGCGTGGCTGAGCACCCACAACCGGGTCATCGCTCGGTCAGTTCTAAGCAGCAGAAACGCAGCGAGCGCCGCGCCGATGATGATGTAGCCCGCACTGTAATCGGTGTACACGGCTAATGTCGCAAAGCCCACGTACGGCAGCCAGTAGCGTGCACGGTGCCTTAGCGTTGCCGTCAGCTGACACGCGAGCGCCAACAGGGCAAACAGGCCGGCCATCTCGAACATGCGGATCTGATTGGAATACCAGACAGCGATTGGCGACAACGCCAGCAGGATGGCCGCCGTGTAGCCGGTCGCGCGATCGAATAGAGCACGCGCAACCGCAAAAAGCGCTGCCGCGCTGGCCACACCACAGAGCAATGACAGAAAGCGGCCCTGTATGACGCCAAAGCCAAAGAGGCTCGACCAAAAATGAAGCAGTACATAGTAGAGTGGCGGGTGCGTGTCGTAATGAACGGTGAAGCTGATCAGATCGCTTAAGGAGTGGCGCGCCACGCCCAGCGAGTAGCCTTCATCCAGCCAGGCGCTCTGGGTATTGATCGTGGCCAGGCGCACAATGAACGCCACGAAGACCACGATCAACAAGCCGGGCCAGTCACTTTTCCGCCTTCGCATCGCAGCCGGCATTCCCGCCGCACGGCCATTTGGTGAGGGGGCGGGCTCAGGGCGGCCCACGGTTCTGAATGCGTGATCATTCATGTTGTTACCTGTCGTGATACGAGGAGAGCCAAACCTGGTTTTCAGTACTGCACATGAGGTTGTTGAATGGCATGGAGGCCCACGCTGGTTCATGCGGCAATCTAGACAATAGTACAAGGCCGGCGCTTAAAGTCTTTCCCTGCTGGTAGCTGACCTACGGATGCATAGAGGAAGTGATGCGATTGGGCCGCTCCCGCTGTACTACGGAGCAGGCCGGCGGCCGTGGATACCCGCAGTCGTACCCCTCCCTTGGGCGGCCATTGAGGGGCTCAAACAACAATGACCGCTGCCCATCGTGGAGAGGGCAGCGGTCATTGTTTCGGGTGTGAAGCCGGTGGGTATCGCGCAGGCGGGCCGTGCGCGATTGCGAGTGTCGTTAGCCGGAGCTACCGATCTTTACCCCGGCAAAGAAGACCAGGCCCCCGCCTACGATGACCTGGATCACCGACAGAATGAAGCTCATCTTGAAGAAGTGATACCGGATATACGAGATGGCCACCAGCTCCACGCCCACAACCACGTAGGCCAGGGTCAGTGCCGTGTGCACGTTGGAAATCAGGAACGGCAGGGTGTGCATGACGCCACCAATGAAGGTCATCAGGCCGGTAATCGCGCCACGGAGTATTGGATTCCCTCGACCGGTAAGCGTTCCGTCGTCCGATAAGCCTTCGGAAAAGGCCATGGAAATTCCGGCGCCAACTGCCGCGGCCAGTCCAATCAAGAAGACCGTATGTGAGTTGTTCGTGGCGAAGGCAGTTGCGAAGATCGGCGCCAACGTGGAGACAGAGCCGTCCATCAGCCCTGCCAGCCCCGGCTGGACCACCTTGAGGACAAACTGCTGCTCGCGATGTATGCGTTGCTGATCTGTTTCGGTATGGGCCGTTGAGGCACCCACTAGGCTCGTCCTCTCCTGTTTACAATCAGAGTAGGGTAAAGTCAAGAATCATTCTTATTTCAAGTATAGCAACTGAAGTAGCCACGTTCCAGAGCAGGATTCAAGAATAATTCCCAAAATGCTATACTGGTAGCGTGATAATAGAACCAGTAACCGACACGCGACTTACGACCCATCGGCGCGCCGTGCTCGATACCGTCACACGACTCCCTGGTCACCCAACGGCGGCGGAAGTCTACGATGCCGTTCGTGCCATGCGGCCTCGCATTGCCTTTGGGACGGTGTACACAGCGCTGCACTACCTTGTCGATCACGGCTTCGTCGCGGCGGTCAGGCGGCCGGACGGCGTAACAAGTTATGATCGGAATACCTTGCCGCACGATCACCTGGTGTGCCGCAACTGTGGCAATCTCGCCGATGTGCCCGGGCATGTTTCGGTTTCATATCATGCGATCGAGGCGCAGAGCGGGTACTCCGTCGAGGGACATCGGCTCGAGTTCATTGGCCTTTGCCCGGGCTGCCGTGCCGGAGAGGCCGGAGAGAGTCAATTGGCGGCATCTGCCAACTGAGTGCCATTCCTCGGCAGATTGCCTACCCGGAACAAGGTTTAGCGGCAACCGCGCGCAGGTCATCCAGGATCACACGGTGGTAGGCTGGGCCAAAGCTGTCGACAGACGGCTCGGCCTTACCCGTTACGCCATCGACGACGCCGGCCTGAGCGAGATGCACCAGCATCTCATGCTGCGACCCCGAAGAGGGCGTCAATTCTACGGCGGTTTGCTGCTGCAGCGCAGCCAGGAGCCCGTAGGCACCCCAGTTGGAGACCGCGCTGAGCAGCAGGTGATCCACGGACGTATGGCACGGCTCTGCCAGCCCTAATTCGTCGTGCAGGCGGGTCGCGAGGTTGCCCATGCCGATTTCGTTCCCGCCGTCCCCAATTGCCATGGATGGGGCGGCAGACACGAGCGAATCCAGCCGTGCCGTGAACGGCGAGATGTCTACGCCATACATGTTCAAATATCGGCCACGGGCGGTCTCACCACACCGCTCGACCGAGATAACAAGTGTAGGTTGTATCCGTGCCAGAAGGGCGCCGACAGCTCTATCGCTTTCAGCTCTTTCGCAGATGGCGAGCTCCTCGAGGTCGATGCCCGGCGCAACCTGGCGGAGGATTGGTATGGCATAGCGATCGGAAACCACGGTGGGCCGCCCGCCCAGTGTTTCTATCGCGTGCGCAATGGCGAGCGCCCCGAGCGGTCCGTCAGTCTCGATTGTGCCGTTCACATAGAACCCGGTAAGGATCATCACGCGCTGGTACCGGGTCAGGAGGAAGGTAGCCGCGTCACGATAGGCATGCGCCGGCTGGGCAATTGCCAACTTCGCCATGCCTCTGCGGTCGTGGCGGAGGACGATCTGCTCGATTTCACCCATACTGGTTGGTGTGCTCCCGGGTTCTGTTTCATGCACCTGTTTTGTGGGGAGAGTACCGCGCGACCAGGCACGTTCTAGCTAAAAGCTCCAGTGAGGATAGCATGCCGGCCGCGGCAACAAGTGCCGATGGCTCGTGACATGAGCCGATAGCTTAGGACGATTTCCTCCGATGGGTTAGGTCGTTTCACCCAAGACGGATTGAAGGGGCTGCAGTACGGTACTAACTACTGTAGTTTCCTAGGGTCAGGAGTAATCGAGCAATGGTGGCGTCGAAGGATTATAGTGTGACGGGTTCAGACGCCACTTCTACCTCTTCTTTGCCATCGCTTATCGTTGATGCCGTGCAGGCGGCAAAGGTTGCCGGTCTCAGATACGCGACCGATACCGTGCCTGGTTTACGGCGCAGCCGCGATGACGACAGTCAGCCATTCCGCTACTTCCGACCAGACGGTCGAGAAATCGACGACCCACCTGAATTGGAGCGCATTCAAAAGCTTGGCATTCCCCCAGCTTGGAGCGACGTGTGGATCTCGCCGCTGGCAAACAGCCACTTGCAGGCGACGGGGCGCGACGCGCGCGGGCGTAAGCAATATCGATACCATACTCGCTGGCGCGCCACGCGCGACGAAACAAAGTTTGGCCGCATGGTCAGTTTTGGCGAAGCGCTGCCAGACATCCGGCAACGCGCGATTCGCGACCTGTCGCTGCCAGGAATGCCTCGGGAAAAAGTGCTGGCGACCGCGGTCATGCTCCTTGACCTTACGCATGTCCGGGTGGGGAACGAGGAGTATGCGCGCGAGAATGAGACGTTCGGCCTTACCACGCTGCGTGGCGAGCATGTAGCCGTATCTGGAACGACGATTCGCTTCCGTTTCCGCGGGAAGTCCGGAAAGGAGCATGAAATCAGCGTTCGCGACCGGCGCCTGGCGAAGATCATCAAGCGCTGTCAGGATCTGCCGGGTCACGAGCTGTTCCAGTACACGGATGACTCGGGCCAGGTTCGCAGTATCGACTCCGGCGATGTGAATCAGTATTTGCGAGATATCGTCGGCCAGGATTTCACGGCGAAGGACTTCCGCACATGGGCAGGCACATTGGTGGCTGCGTGCACGCTCCGCGAAGTCGGGCCGTATTCGAGCGAGACGCAGGCCAAGCAGAACATCGTGCACGCCATAAAAACGGCGGCGGCGCATCTCGGCAACACGCCTGCGATCTGCAGGAAGTGTTACGTACACCCCGGTGTGCTCGATTTCTACATGAACAGGTCGATACTCGAGCCGGAGCCACCAGCGTGCGTAGAGGCTACGAGCCTGAGCGATCGCATGCGGGAGGACGAGGCCTGGACGTTGGACTTACTTCGCCGGATCACCGCCTCGTCGACGACACTGATCGGTGCCGCGTAGCTGGGGTGTAGCTGTGCAGACGTCTGCACGACGTCGCGTCAGCCACACATCTTGCTAGATAGCCGACGAGATCTGGAAACCACGCCGTTCACGGCGTAGTGGGTCACGGTCCTCGCCAAGCCTCGGGCGTCAGCCCGCTTCGGCTTCAGGTTTCAATGGCCACCCGCTTAGTATCCGTTACGGCAGCTGTGTCGTGCCACGGTGCAGACGTCTGCACAACATCGGACTCGACAATTAGACTACGGGTTTCTCCATGGCGCCGGTTTGGTCTAACCGGACGCGCTCCAGAAGCTCGATGAAGCGATCTAGACTCTCGCGAGCCGCCCTGGCCTGCATGATGATTTCGGGCAGCGCCGTCAGCTCGGAGCTCACTTCTTCGATGTGCATATTTCGCAGCTCTGCTGTAATACGCTCGAGGCGAGCACGCAGCCGGCGTGACCGTTCGCGCCGCGCTTTTTCGTCGCGCAACAGCGACCCTGCCGTCGGCAGCTCGGGTGCGATGGCGGAGTCCTGGCTGCCCGCAATTGTGTCGGCGACCTGACCAGCAGTCACGTCATCCAGCGTGGGGCGCGATCGGGTGTTGAGCGGCGTGCCTCCTCCGACAGCATCCTTCGAAGGATTCTGCCTGGCCGGCTTTGCTTCCTGGTCGGCGGCGATGAGGCGACGCGTGTCGGCGACGCTCAGCTTGTTTGCGACGACGTCAGTCAAAAGTGGAGCGAGACGGGTGGGAGTGACACGCCTGAGCTCTCCGGCTTGACCTTCGGTGATGGTTCCCCGTTCCAGGGCCTCGCGAAGCTCCGCTGGATCTTTCAGATGCTCCAGATATTGGTAGGCGCGCCGGCGGTTGATCCCGTGCTGGCGGGCAACTTCGAGCCAATCCGCCGGGCGCAACTCCTTGAGCCTGGCCAGGGCTCGGGCCGCATCCGGCACCGAAAGATCTTCGCGGACGAGGTTCTCCGCCAGCTGTAAGACCAGCTTCTCGCTGTCCGACGCGGGGCGATGCTCGACCAGGACCGGTACCTGCGTGAGTCCCGCCAGCCGTGCCGCGAGGAGCCGCCGTTCGCCGCTGACCACGACGAAATGCTCGAGGCTGTCGTCGTAGTAGGCGGTGATTGGTTGTCGCATGCCCGCCGTGCGCAATGATTCGGCCAGATCCTGCAAGGCCTCCGGGTCGAACATCTTCCTGGGTTGTTCGGGGTCCGCGACCAATCGATCCAGCGGAACCAGGCGCGCGGCCGCGAGTGGCAGCGATCCGTCAGGGCTGGCCGTCAGCGCCAGGTCGCGCGCGGGTGCGGCCGGCTGCGGTATCGGCGTGAAGTCGAATCGTTTGGCGGCCAATGGCATTCTCCTCAGTACGTGAGTGCTGGTAATTTAGACGCCGGCAAGGATCGCGGCGATTTGTCGATATGCCTGGGCGGAGGCGGAGCGTGGCCGATAGAGCACCATTGGTCGGCGTGCATTCAGCGATTCTTGCACGCCGATGGCGTCGGGAATGATCGGCTCATACACCGCGTTGCCGAAGCGGGCCCGCATGGCCGAGACGGCCTGCTTACCAAGCGAGGTGCGCGGGCGAACCTGCCCCATCAGGATACCGCCGAGCTGCAGCGTGTAATTCCGCTGATTACGCACTCGCTCGATCGTGCCAAGGGTTTCATCCAGCGCCTGACGGCTACCCAGGTCCTGCGGGTTAAGCGGCAGTATGGCGGTATGCGCCGCTACCAGCACGTTGAGCGTGAGCCGGCCGAGCAGGGGAGGGCTATCAATAAGGCACATGTCGTAGTCATCGAGCAGTCGTGGACTGGCATCCATGCTTCGCTTCAGCAGAAGGTCCGCATGCGGGAGTGACTGCTCTTGCAGTCCGACCATGTCGGAACGACCGGGGATAATCGAAACATTGTGAAACGGCGTCGCGCACACCAGCCGATCGAGTGGTTTGCCGTCACGCAAGATAGCAGGCAGGTCACAGTCCAGCGGCGCGCTGCAAAGCGTGCTCAGCGTTACCTGTGGATCCATGTCGATGAGCAGCACGCGCTGTCCGAGTTGTCCCAGCGCCCCCGCAATGTTGAACGCCGATGTGGTTTTACCACTGCCGCCCTTGCGTTGGGCAAATGCGATGATTGTTGCCATGCATACCCCTTTAATGCCGTTGCACGCGGCGAGTATACCAGAGTGCATTGCCACTTGGAACGCGGCAGTGCAGACGTCTGCACTGCTGCGCCGTCGCGGCAGTGGGCCGGGAAGGGGATAGCTATCAGTCGCGGGCGTCAATCAGGTCGGGAGCAATCGTCTCCACCAAAGGCTCGGTGCCAGCGTCCAACGGCAGTTGCACCCTGAACGTCGAGCCCGCGTTTGCGGCGTCCTGCCGATTTGGCTCATACCAGATTCGCCCGCCCATTCGCTCGACGAGTTGCCGGCAAATATACAGGCCGAGACCTGTGCCGACGTG
>JAQBPC010000294.1 GCA_028287725.1 Chloroflexota bacterium
GATGAAGAAGTCGGAGCCGGCACGCTGCTGGCCCGAGGCCGTGTCGCTATCCGTGAGCCAGAAGGCACAACAGGGTCCGGCCGTCGAGGCGTTCCGGTGGCTCGGCACGCTCCGCGGGCGCTCACGCCGGCTGCGATCCAGGCATTACAGCGGACAACAGGGAACGCGGCGGTCAATTGACTGTTGCGGCAGCGTGGCCCGCGGCGCTGCGCTCATGTCGAGGGTGAGGCGCGTCGATCCGGGTCGCCGGCGCGGGACCGGGTGCAGGCTACGATCGCCCCGCGCCGTGACTCACCCCCAGTAGACCTGCATCGCCGTGCCGCCAAAGATCTGCGCCTGCTGGTCCGCGGTCAGATACGCGAAGTGTGTCATGATGCACTGCAGCAGTTGCGGATAAGTACCGAAACGCATTAGGGCCGGCAGGTCTGTGCCCCACATCAGCTTGTGCGCACCTACCAGCTCGACTGCCCGACGCAGGTAGGGGGCGAGGGACGGGAACGGATAGTCCTCGCCTGCCGCGTAGGCCGGCAGGCCCGCCAGGTCAAGCCACACGTTGGGGTATTCCGCCAGTCGCAGTTGCTGCTCCCATTCACGATCGAGTTGGCGGTCGGCTCGTTGGCTGACCGGTGGTTGTCCCAGATGCGCGATCACCACTCTCAGGTGTGGGTGCCGTTCGACCATGGTTGCCACGCCGGCAGTCTGGTAGGAGGCGCTTCCGGCTGAGCCGAGATCCAGCGTGATCACCAGCCCCTCCTCCTCAGCCACCTCCCAGATCCACGTCATTTCCGGCCCATCTAGACGCAGGTTGGGGTAGAGTCCCACCAGCCCGGTCCCGACGCTCATCTCGAACTTGAAGATCCGGAAGCCCAGCCGATCCTTCAGGTGTAGGAACTTCCGGCGTGCGCTCGGAGCGCACGGATCGAGGTGGGCGGCACCGACGAAGCGCGTCGGCCACTGCCTCACGGCATCGGCGACAAAGTTGTTCGCCTCTCCGTAGAACGGACCCTGGAGCAGCACCGCCCGTTCCACGCCTGCCCATGCCATGTGCTCCAGCAGCATCTCCGGTGGGAAGATCGTGCTGAGCGCCAATGGGGGGGAGTGCGCGCTCTTGCCGATCTCCCACCTGTACCATGCCGAAGCCCAGCGAGCGGGTTTGGCCGTACCCGATGGCACCCCTCACGGTCGGAAAGATATGGGCATGCGCGTCGACAATCATCAATAGCGCGTTCCTGCCGCTAGCCTTTGACGCTGCCCTGAACCAGGCCGGCGATGAATTGCCGCTGCAGAAAGAAGAACACCACAAACACCGGTACGCATACCAGGGTTGAAGAGGCCATCAGCAATCCCCAGTTCGTCGTGTGCTCGCCGATGTAGCTAAGAACACCGATCGGCAACGTCGACATGTCGCCGGACAAGAAGCTGAGGGCGAACAGGAACTCCTGCCACGACAGGAAGAAGACATAGGTGGCGGCCGCCGCGATTCCGGGAGCTGTCAACGGTACGACAATACGGAAGAAGGCGCCGATCCGCGTAGAACCATCGATCTGTGCGGCCTCTTCGAGCTCCACTGGGAGGCCGACCAGGAAGCCACGGAGCAACCACACGCTGACAGGCACTGTGAAGGCGAGGTACGTGATGACCAGCCCAACATAGGTGTTCAGCAGGTGCCAATCGGCGAGTATCTGGTACATCGGGATCACTAATACGGCCAATGGCAGCAACTGCGTGATGATCACGATGGTCATGATCGATTTGCGCCCCGGGAACCGCAGGCGAGAGAGGCTGTAGGCCGAAAGCAGCGCGACGGGTATGGTGAGCGCCGTTGTCGCAGCGGCCACTATCACACTGTTCAGCGCGTAGCGGAGAAAGGAGGGATTGAGCGCGGACTGAAAGTTGTGCAGCGTTGGATGGGCAGGAACCAGCGACGGCGGGAAGTCGAACACCTCCCCTGCCGGCTTGAGCGCCATGCTAATCATCCAGACGAATGGGAACATGAAGAACGCCATGGTGAGGAACACGGCGGCATACACCGCGGCCTGCCCTAGCCGCTGCCGCCCGGGGCCCGCCGCGAAAGACTGGCTGCTCAATCCAGGATCCTCGCTCGGTTGAGCTGCCAGATGTACAGCAGGCTGAATGCCATCAAGAGGAGCAGGGCGATCATGCCATAGGCCGACGCCGGGCCAAAGTCGGTTTCTGAGAACGCGAGCTTGTAGATCCAGGTGGGAAAGGTCTGTGTCGAATTAGCCGGACCACCCTGGGTCAGGACGTAAATGAGATCGAACGAATTGAAGGTCCAGACGATGGTGAACACCAAGATCACCCGAATTACCGGCATGGTCTGCGGAATTATCACCGAACGAAGGCGCGCCCAGGCCCCGGCGCCGTCGATCGTCGCGGCTTCAAGCAGTTCGGCAGGCACCGACTGCAAGGCGGCAAGGTACATTACCGTGCTGAACGGCGTGCCTTTCCAGATCGCCGCGATGACCAGCCCGCCAAGCGCTGTCTGCGGCTGACCGAGCCAGGCGATATTCGGGTGGGGCACCCCGAGCCATGCCAGCAGGCCGTCGAGCGGACCGAGATACGGATCGTCGATCACGCGCCAGATAATCGCGGCAATCACGCCGGGGCAGACCCAGGGCATGATAATCAGTGCCCGCACCAGCGCTCGTCCCCGAAAGGTGCGGTTCAGCAGCAGTGCTGTCGCAAACCCCAGGACGAGTTGTGCGATGACCACGGCCATGGTCCAGATCGCGGTCGTCTGCACGATCTGCAGGAACATCGGATCGTGGACGATTTGCACATAGTTATCCCAGCCGACGAATTGCGGCACCGGATTGATGAAGCTGCTATTGGTCAGGCTAGAGTTAAATGCCTTGACGAGGGGGCCCACCAACAGCAGGGCAATAAGCAGGAGGGTGGGTAAGACAAAGAAGTAGCCAAGCCCAGCCTCAACCGACCGGCGCGTGTGGCGCTGCCACCTGCGTTGGTTGGTTACCGACATGTCCTGCTCTTGAATCACAACTCAGTCACCTTTGCGCGGTAGAACGTTGGCCGGCTCCCACCATGCGTGAGAGCCGGACAACGCGGAAGCCCGTTTTGTGTTCGCGGCTAATGCTGCAGCCGGGCAAGCTGCGCATCCATGGCTTTGGCCGCCTTATCGGCTGCCTTCTGGGGATCCATACCCAGAAGAATATCCTGAATCATGGTTTGCTCGTCCGCGGAGATCTGCGGATAGTTCGGCACTCTCGGTCGAGGATAACCGCTCTTAATCGTCGCCTCCACAATAGCGCCGTCCCGAACGTTTTTCATCAGGTACTGATGCGCGGCGGCAATATTCGCCGGAATATCCCCCTGCACGGCCAGTTCGACCGGCCCCTGTGCAAGGTACTGCACGAGTTTCCACGCCGCCGACTGATGTGAGGACGAACCAAAGATCGCGTAATTCCAGCCGCCCAGACAGGCGTGGAACGACTTGCCTTGCGGCGCGGGCATCATGGCGATTCCCCAGTTCAGGCCGTGCTTATAGCCGTCCTGCGCCCATGGGCCCTCCATGTCTATCGCCACCTTGCCGGCGTTGAAGAGGT
>JAQBPC010000309.1 GCA_028287725.1 Chloroflexota bacterium
TGAACGCGGAATTCCACGACGAGGCGCCTAAGGACCAGAAAATCGCAGTATATCCGAGCAAAAGGCTGGACAACCACACGGCAGGGAGGCTCAACAGGGTCACGGGCGCATAGTAAGCCAGCCTCCGCTCCTGTGTATCGGGCCGACTTCCCGGCAACCTTAGGCTAAACAGATAGCGACTTGTCTTGAACACCAACGTAGTCAACTTGTCTGGCACGCCTCGCGGAACCACGAACGTGCGGATGGCAGAGAAGAGGGCGCCGAGGATGAACGCGACTCCGAGCACTAAGACGACGAAGTGGATGACCATGTAGCTACACCTGCACTAGCAGCAGTATCAGCGGTCGGCAGCGCTGACCTACACATCCGCAAGACGGAGCGTGCCGGCGATCTTTTGCGGACATTATACGTTGTCTCCCGAATTCAGACTGTGGCAGTGTCCCCGTCCCATTACCGGGCGGAATCGAGCTCGAGTGTACGTGTTTTCGGTCGAGCATGCCCAATGGGAGTGAGATGGGCCCAAGTATCACCGGTGGATTGTCGCCTTCGCAGTACCGGTTGTCCCGGTAGGTGTTGCCGCCCTACTCGCTGTGGCCAAGACATGCATTACGGGCGTGGGTGTGACGGCTAACGAGGGCACTGGCGCATATGGCACGGCCGCACTGTAGATCTCTTGCTTGCCGCTCCGCGTATCGTTCCAAAACGGATAGATGACCCCTGGGCCTACAGCCAAGCCTTGATAGTCGCCGATGAACGTCTCCTGTGCCGTCGCGTGCGGGGCACCCAGTGCGGGGTTCCAAGAGACATTGGTGACGCGCTGCGAAGGGGAAAAGCTAACCCCGCCGTCGGCCGATCGTGCCAGATACACATCAATCAGCCCGTTCGCCGCGTTATGCAGCCGGCTGAAATACGAAACAAAGACGCTGCCGTCGCTTCCCACCGCTAACTGAGGCTCGAACTGATCATCGTGTCTGACCATTTGCCCGCCGTCGACCCGGACTGGCAATGTCCACGTTTGGCCGCCGTCTTGCGACCGAGAGGCCAGAACTCGAGCAATATGCCCTCCGTAGTCAGCCCAGGCAGCATAGAGAGCCGAACCAGTTGGACTAGCCGCCGCGGCCGGGAGGCTGAACACACGGAAGTTGGCATGCGGTAACTGTTCCGGCAGCTCCTTCACCGGACTAACCAGGTGTGACGAGCCAAAGTGCGCCCCTCCGTCAACGGAACCCACGACATCAATGCTGCTGCGATCCAGGACGATGTAGACAATATGGACCTGGCCTCCCGGTGCCACGGTGACGATCGGTCCGGACGGAAAGCCGGACTTTGGAGCATTGAACATCTGCACTGGAGAGAAGCTCGTTGCACCGTCAACGGAGCGACTAAAGGCGATTTTGGCATGACGACCGCGATCGAAGAGGTGCACCCAGGCGACGTATATATTGCCTAGCGTCGGACCGTCCGATGTGTCTACGGTCAGCCAAGGTTTGTCATTTGCGAAACCAGCGTCCTCAAAGACGGTGATTGCCCGGCCAAAGCTGCGCCCACCATCGAAACTTCGCCATATGTAGACACCACTCCGTGTCGCGTGGTTGGGCAGTGCTCGTATGCCAAGCGCCAATACGTAGCCGACCCCGTTGGCATTAAAGGCTACCGTGGGATCTGAGGTAATGAGAAAGGCCTGCGAACCGGGTAACAAGCCGTTGTCATGCCATGATGAGCCACCGTCAAAGGACACGTATGTGCCGATGTGAAACCGGTATTTCGCAAGATCGGTGAATAACTTCGAGGCCCCTAGCAGGTTCCCTCGCTGTTTAGGATTCACCGCAACGTAGGGCTCGCTATGGGCAAGATAAGTGTCGTGACTCACCCGTACATTGGGAGTCGACTGCGTGCCTGCAATGGCTTCCGGCGATGTAGCGCCGCCGAGCAGTGACACGCAGCAAAACGAGGCGACGAGTAGCATTGCGACCGTGAAACGCATAAAAATAGCTGCACGCCTTCCCAGATCTTCTCAAGGAACTTCACCCGACCAGTCGCTTGTACCTGTATCAATCAGCATACGCGAGCACGATCTTCGGAGGCAGCACGGCACTCGTGGCTGTTACGTGGCGCATTTGGACGGTCGTGGCCGCTCCAATGCCCCGTGGGATTGCAGTGTTACGCGCTTTCTGGCAACGAAGCTGAATGCACATGCGCCGAACCAAGCAGATTCGCTTGCGCTCTTGCTCGTCACGCGACCCGTCGCATCAGCACCACGCTGAGTGCAGCTACCCAAATCAGCAGTAGCGGCAGCGCTACGTACAGCACGGCGTAAATGTTGGAGTTATTCAGCACGAAGCTCCAGCCGCCGACGACGAGGATCACAGACAACACCGCACCCAGCCAGCCGAGCCACAGTGGGAGGGCGCGGGTATGAAAGGTGAGGATCGCGGTCGACCCACTGAACAGGCTCAGCGCCAACAGCTTGAACGTGTCTGACTCGTTAACAAGATCGAAGAGCATGCGAGTCGCGGCAGGATTAGCCAACGCTGCCTCTTTTGCATGGTAAATCCGTTATCCACAGTGAACCAGGGCGCTGTCGCGCCACATCAAACACCAACGAAGCCCGAATCAGATGCGCCTTAGAGGAGTGCTGCGTAGGTGAGGCATACCGATAATTGCTGAGCGCCACAGACACGGATGGGATGGACGTTCAGCGCAGGACTCAAACGCCAACGGGCCCTGCCGGAGTATCATGCAAGCTTGCCATGTAGATGCACCACGGACATCGCCTCGCGCCGAACGTTCTCCTGTCGCCTGGCCTGAATTCGCCACCTGCCAGGCTTCCGGTACGGCACTGATACGTTACCGACCAAAGTTTTGGGAGGGAAGCAGTTCTATGACGGGAAGCTGGACCCTGTCGCCTGATCGTTGCTTTAGCGCTGAGGTGTCGCAACGCGCGTGTGCCCGCGAGCTCTACGCCTTGGTTAAAGACGCGCCGATAATCAGCCCGCATGGGCACGTCGATCCCGCGCTTCTTGCCGACCCAGCCGCATCGTTCGGCACGCCGACAGACCTCTTCATCATTCCCGACCACTACGTGTTCCGTATGCTGTACAGCCAGGGTATTGCGCTTGAAGGTCTGGGTATCCCAACCCGTGACGGCACACCTGTCGAGCAGGACCACCGGCGTATCTGGCAACGGTTCGCTGATCACTTCTACCTGTTTTCCGGAACGCCGACTGGGTTATGGCTCGCCGACGAGCTTACGTCGGTCTTTGGCGTGACCGAGAAGCTCTCCGGCGCCAATGCTCAGGCTGTCTATGATCACATCGCGTCACGGCTCGCTCAACGCGCCTTCACGCCGAGGGCCCTGCTCGCTCGCTTCAAGATCGATCAGCTCTGCACAACCGACGCCGCGACAAGCCGGCTCGACCAACACCGCGCAATGAGTGCCGAAGATTTGGGCTCACGTATACGCCCAACATTCCGTCCTGATGCAGTGGTCAATCTTGATACACCTGGCTGGCTTGAGCATACCAATCGGTTGAGCGAAGTCTCAGGAATTGACGTCAAGGACTATCGCTCGTTCATCCAGGCATTGGAGGCGCGTCGCGCGACTTTCAAGGAACTCGGCGCCACCGCAACCGACCATGCTGTCGTAACCCCATTTACCGAGCGCCTCTCAGAGCACGATGCGGATAAATTCTACCAGCGCGCGCTGCGCGGCTCCCTGCAGGCGGACGACGCGCACCGTTTCACCGGACATATGATGCTCGAGCTGGCACGCATGAGCACGGAGGACGGGCTCGTAATGCAGCTGCATGCCGGCAGCTGCCGCAATCACAACCCAGTCATCTTCGAGCGCTTTGGTCCGGATATGGGCGCGGACATTCCTTTGCAGACGGAGTGGACGCAGAATTTACGGCCCCTTCTCGAACAGAGCGGCAATGATCCGCGCTTCCGACTTATTCTGTTTACGCTGGACGAGACCGCCTACAGCCGTGAGCTAGCGCCGATTGCCGGCCATTACCCGTCGGTATTTCTCGGGCCGCCTTGGTGGTTCCTGGACAGCGTCAATGCGATGCACCGGTTCCTTGAGTCAGCGGTAGAAACGGCAGGCCTGTACAACCTTGCCGGATTCAACGACGACACCCGAGCATTCTGTTCTATTCCCGCACGCCACGACATGTGGCGGCGCGTAAGCTGCAACTGGTTGGCGGGAAAGGTTGTACTGGGCTTAATCGATCAGGAAGACGCCGGCCAAATGGCAATGGAATGTGCCTATGGGCTTGCTCAACGCGCCTACCGGCTCGAATAAACATGCTTCAGCTTCGCCGCGCGGAACGCTGCGAGATACAGTAAGCCGTATCCGATATCTCCGGTCTCCCCGGGAAGCTGAGACTTCCCGGGGAGACAAGTGTCAGGCACGCGCTGCTCCTGTGACGGCACCAATGGCGGGCCAGCACGGTTCCGCATTGCCGGCAAAAATACACCAATGTCGTAGCAGCGGTTGCCGGAGGGTGGCCCGAGCGCGCTAGCTGCCGGGTACTCGCAGTGTCGACGCCGCGGCCTTCCGCATAATTTCCATGGACTCTTCGACGGTCAGGAGCTGGGTCGTCTTGATCGCTTTGAGATGGCCGGCCGCGTTCGCGGCCACGGCGGCCGCCGCGCCCGCTATTGCATCCGGGGCCTCGTAGAGTACCACGACGTCGTACTCGCCAAAGCAGAAGTAGACATCACGCAGCGTCCACTCGGATTTCTCCATCATGCTGCGGATCGCCTCTCGCCGATTCTCGGGCTTCTTCATCATCGCCGCCCATGCCTGTGGAGTGTAGGTGGCCTGAATCATGAAGAGGGCCATTGGCATATCCTCCTTCTACCTCCATACCCACAAGTGCCGCGACCGGCACAGAACGAGTATGGAACTACTCAATTTAATAATCAATTCGGTCTTATCTCGATTGACCGGCAATTATTGCAAACGCTATAGTCATGTTGTGAGTAATCACAGGATGCCTAGCGCCGATTTAGTAAGCGGGGAGCGCACATGCGACGCCCGGTAGATGCCGCGGATCCTGCTCGGCATGTCTTGCTTGGCCTACTTCTCGATGGCCCGAGCCACGGCTACATCCTCGCACGCGCCTTTGCGCCTGGTACTGCCCTCGGCAGTGTTGTTTACCTCGGCGCCAGCCATCTTTATGCGCTGTTGATACAGCTTGAACGAGACGGCTTCATTGAGGGTGAGCGTTTAGAGCAAGGCGCCCGCCCGGCGCGGCGGGTGTATCGCATCACCGACGCGGGTCGAGCTGAAGTTCTGCGCTGGATAGACGAGCCCGTGGGTCGACCCCGTGACGTCCTGATCGACTTCCCGCTCAAGCTTTATCTTGCGCAGAGACTCGATACTTCGCGCGCACTAAACCTCGTTATGCACCAGCGCAACCTGTTCGCCTCGTATCTAAAAGACCTGGAACACGAGATACGCCAAACGGACTCCGCAAAGGACCAGTCCTTTTTGAGCCTTGTGCTCGATGGGCGGATCGAGCGGACCAAGTCGACGCTGGCGTGGCTCGAACACTGTGCCTCCGCGTTGGCGGTACAGCCGACCGCGAAATGATTCGCCACATGTACGCCCAGCTCGAGTATTGAGGGTGCACATGACCAGCTAACCGCCCTGTCTTCGCAATGTTCCGCCCGGCCTCGTCACACGTCTTCGCAGCACTTTAATGCAATGATTGTTCAGTTGCCATAGGGAGCACTCATGCGTAAGCCCATTCGCGGTTTGCTAATCTCGCTGCCTGCCCTTGTCGGCCTTGCGCTAGTCAGCGCCGGCGGTCAGACTCGAGCCGCCTACACTCCAAGTCGCGCAGGAGATAACGGCACCCTGACCGTATTCGCGGCTGCATCTCTCACAGAGGCCTTCAACAACATCGGCAGCTCATTTGCCAAGGCCAACAATTTGAGTGTGCATTTCAACTTCGCGGGCTCCGATGCCCTCGTTACCCAACTTGGCCAGGGCGCGCCCGCCGACGTATTCGCTTCGGCTAATCAGACGCAGATGAACATCGCCATTCAGAAGGGACTTATTCGATCTACTCCATCCGTGTTCGTGCGCAATCGGCTCGTACTTATCGTGCCAAAGAACAATCCCGCACACATATACGGTCTTCCCGATATTGGACGGCCCGGAGTAAATCTTGTCCTGGCCGCGCCTACCGTCCCAGTTGGCAAATACGCGCGCGCCGCGCTCGCCATAATGGCCGGCGACAGCGCTTTTGGCACCAACTTCATTGCGCGGGTTAAAGCCAACACCAGGTCTGAAGAGACCGATGTAAAGGCTGTTACGGCCAAAGTGAGCCTTGGCGAGGCCGATGCCGGTATCGCATATGTGACCGATGTCACGCCCTCCGTGGCCCCTAAGTTGCAAACTATCGAGATCCCACCGGCATTCAACCAGGTAGCGGTCTATCCTATCGCCGTTACGAAGGCGAGCCAGAACGCGACGCTGGCACAAAAATTCGTCTCATACGTAGAATCGCCCGCGGGACAGGCCGTGCTGGCCGCACGCGGATTCATTACGAAGAGCCCGGTGGGTGGGGCTTCATCCTCAGTTGGCGTGAGCGGTCTGGTCACCACCCCTACAACATTTGCCCTTGCGGACCTTCAGAAACTGCCGGCGACGACCGTGCGCGTCACGCTGCGCACGGACAAAGGCACACAAGGCGTCTACACGTATACCGGGGTACTGCTCAACACAGTGATACAGAAGGCATTCCCAGTGCCAAACTCGAGCTTTAAGAACGACATTGTCCGACAGTACGTGACAGTCGGCGCCACCGACGGGTACCAGGTGACTATCGGCATGGCCGAAATCCTGCCGCAGTTTGGACACCAACAGATCATTTTGGCCTATCAGCGCAACGGCAAGCTTCTCTCCGCTGCTGAGGGTGCGGTGCGTCTGATCGTACCGGGCGACAATGTTGCGGGACGCTGGGTCTCCAATGT
>JAQBPC010000316.1 GCA_028287725.1 Chloroflexota bacterium
TTACGGGAAGCGTGGGTAAGACGACGACCAAGGACGTGATTGCCGCCGCCCTGGCCACCCAGATGCCGGTGCTGGCAAGCCCGCGTAGCTTCAACAACGAGATCGGTTTGCCGCTCACGCTACTCTCGCTGTCCGGCGAGCATCGCGCCGCGGTGCTGGAGATGGGCATTTTCGATGTGGGCGACATCGCTTTTCTTGCCGGCATCGCTCGGCAGAATGTCGGCGTAGTCCTGAACGTCGATGCCGTGCATCTCGAGCGCGCCGGCAGTATAGAGCGCATAGCGGCGGCAAAGCAGGAGATGATCGATACGCTCCCGCCAGGCGGCATCTCGATACTGAACTACGATGATCCTCGTGTGCTGCCCATGGCTGCAATGGCGCCGGGACCGGTTTTGACGTTTGGGCTGGAACAGGGCGCCGACTGGCAAGGCGTGGACATCGAGGCTACGCCGGACGGACTGACGCTCACGCTAATCCATGCGGGCGATCGATTCCCAATTCGCAGCGCTCTGCCCGGCAGGCACCACGCTTACGCCCTGCTGGCTGCCGCCGCCACGCTCGACGCCATCGGAGTGCTTCCCCAGCACATTGCCGAAGCGCTGGCAGCCGTGCCGGCTCCTGCCGCACGCCAGCGGTTTCGGCGCGGCGTCTCGGATCGTCTGGTGATCGACGACAGTTACAATGCGTCGCCGCTGTCCATGAGCGCGGCCCTGGAGCTTCTGGCGGCCCAAGTGGCGCCGAGAAGAGTCGCCATACTGGCGGATATGCTTGAACTTGGACCGATTAGTGAAGACAAGCACCGGCAGGTTGGTGAGTGGGCAGCCGCCATGGCGGATCTGGTGATTGCCGTCGGCCCGCAAGCTCGCTTCATTGCCGACGCGGCGGGCAGGAACGCAACCTGGTTCCCCGACAAGGCGGCGTTCCGCGAACACATCGATTCGCTGCTTCGGCCTGGTGATGCAGTGCTGGTCAAGGGCTCTCGGGGCATGGAAATGGAGGAGGTGGTGGCGTGGTTGCTGCCGGAGAGCTAGGCCTCGGCGTGGCGCTCTACATCACGGCTGCCGCCCTCGGGCTGTGGCTGGTGCCCTATCTCATTCGTTGGCTGGTCTGGTTGGGCGCTGGGAAGCAGATACGTGCTGAAGGGCCGGCAAGCCACCAGGCCAAAGCTGGGACACCGAGCATGGGCGGATTGATCTTTGGCGGTCTCACGGCGCTGCTCGGCAACCTCTTTCTGTTGGGCCGCGACGGCAGCGTGGCGGTCCTCTTGCCGTTGATGGTTGCGACCATGGCGCTCGGCGCGGCCGACGATCTGCTCAGCTCGGCGCGCTATCGGCGGGGCGGTCTGAGGGCGCGCCCCAAGCTGGCCTGGCAGGGCGGCATCGCCATAGGCGCCGTTGTGCTGGAGTGGCTCGGCCCAGGGCTGCCGGCCCAGCACATACCCGGATTCGGCGACGTGCAAGCGGCCTGGGTCATTGCCCCGCTCGCCGTGCTGGCGATTGTAGCCTCGGGTCACGCCGTGAATCTCACCGATGGGCTCGACGGATTGGCGGCCAGTACCGCCAGCGTGGCGCTTGCCGCCTTCGCGATCATTGCCTACGCGCAGGGACAAAGCGCGCTCGGCGCCCTTTGCCTGCTCACCATGGGCGCGCTGGCCGGCTTTCTCTGGTACAACATCCACCCGGCGCGGCTG
The DNA here is from genome assembly GCA_028287725.1 of Chloroflexota bacterium. Lineage (GTDB taxonomy): Bacteria > Chloroflexota > UBA5177 > JANWHV01 > JANWHV01 > JANWHV01. The sequence goes on from JAQBPC010000316.1 coordinate 1,691, forward strand.
TTTATGGGTGATGCCGGCTCGCTCGCGCTGGGCTCGCTATTGGGGGGGCTGGCGATGGCCACCGGCCAGATCGTGGCGTTGATCCCAATCGGGGTGGTCTTCGCCGCGGAGACGCTGTCCGTGATCATCCAGGTAACGTATTTCAAGCGGACGGGCGGGAAGCGCATCTTCAAAATGTCGCCGATCCACCACCACTTTGAAGCTATTGGCTGGAGTGAAACCCAGATCGTGCAGCGCTTCACGCTGATCGGCGTCGCCGGTGCGCTGGTAGGGCTAGCGCTGGCCCTGACGGCATAATCGGCGCATCTTCGAGCGTCTACCTACCGGATACGGGTTGCCGCTTGCCCCGCGCCCATGAGGCTTCGGCGGTGGATAGCCGATCGAGCATAGCCCGTGGCGGGCAGGGTTACGCTGCGCCGTTGCACAGCGAAATTGCACTATAAGGCGACATTCTTGCCATGCTGGTGCAGCCAATCAAGGATGTCACGCCGCCTCAACATGCCAATGACCTCGCCGTTCTGCACAACCGGCAGCTGGTTGATACTCCGGCCTACCAGCGTTTCGAGGGCGCTCCGCGCATCGTCTTGCGGGCTGACAACTGCCAGTTGCGGCTCAGGGGTCATCACCGTACTGACAGGCGTGGTATCCCATGCTTCTCGTGGCGCTTTTCGTATGTCATGGAGGCACACGATGCCTACGAGGTGCTCGCCTTGCAACACGGGAAAAGCGTGGTCGTCCGTGCCTGTCATATGATCGTGTACCAGGGTGGCGATTGTATCGTTGGCCTGAACGGTCGGGACGGGCCGGTGCATCAGCACGGAGACCGGCACGTTCGTCAACAGGTCCTGAATGACCACCTGTTGATAGCTTTGAACCGCGGCGCTATTGAGGAATAGGCCGATGAATGCCAGCCACAGCCCACCGACGACGCCGGTGCCAAATACCGGCACGTTCGTGCCAAACACCATGGAGATGCCGATTACGATCAACAGAAATGCGACGGCCTGCCCTACCCAGGAGGCCCAGTGGGTGGCGCGGCGCAAATTGCCAACGGCAGCCCAGATGATCGAACGAAGCACACGTCCACCGTCAAGTGGAAATCCTGGAATCAGATTAAACAACCCGAGCAGGATATTGATCGCGCCGAGCCAGAGCAGTAACCCGGAGATTGGGTTAAGCCGTGCGAGTGTGGTGGTGGGATGCTGGACGGCATTAACACTCAATCCACCGAGCAGCAGGAAGATGATCCCCAAGATAATGCTGGTCAGTGGCCCAACGATGGCGACGAGGAATTCCACGCGCGGCGAGGGTGGTTCCCGTTGAATAGTGGAGACGCCGCCGAAGAGGTTCAGCGTAATATCACGTACCGGAAGGCCAAATCGCCGTGCGACGAGCGAGTGTGCCAGCTCGTGTGCGAGGACTGAGGCGAAGAACAGTAGCGACGCGATGACGGCAAGAACGATCGCGACGCCATTCCCCCATCCAGGCTGGGCAGGCTGAATCACCGAAGCCGCCAGGTTCCATGTTACCAGGACAAAGATAAAGATCCATCTCCAGTCGATTCTTATGCGGATGCCGAAGATGCTGCCAAGGGTAATGCCGCCCTGCGTGCTGCCCATTGTGCACTTCTTCCTGGTTGGTGTCGCGACATTCG
>JAQBPC010000363.1 GCA_028287725.1 Chloroflexota bacterium
GGGAGGCCGCTTTTGGCATCGAAGTGAAAGTTGACATAAAGCGACGCGAGGTATGCGCAATCTGCCTCGGCTCTGGTGCTGCAGATGGCGGCACCAGCATTCGTTGTACGGCGTGTATGGGTTCCGGTGGTACTCGAGCTCGTGGAGACGAATGCATTCATTGCCACGGGAGCGGCGTCGTAGGGGACCCTCCCTGTCCAAACTGCAGCGGCTCGGGCCGGAAGGGCGGATCGACGTCGTTGACGGTGGCGATTCCCGCAGGTGTGGAAGATGGTCAGGTGCTCACATTGAAGGGCGATGGGGATGCAGGTCCTCGGAATGGCCCGCGAGGTGATCTGCTTCTACGCATTTCCATCGAGCCGGATCCGATATTGCGACGGAGTGGCATCGATATTTTGATGGACTTGCTGATTACTCCAGAGGAAGCCGAGGCCGGTTGCTCAATCGAGGTTCCTACACTGCGCGGCCCGAAACGGCTTCGCATACCTGCTCACACGAGCGACCGAACGCTGCTGCGTATGGGCGGTGCGGGGCTGCGACCACGTGGATCCTGGCACAAGGGCGACCAGTTTATTACGATTCGTATCGGTGAAATCCAGTCCACCGAAAGGATGTTTTAGCTGCCTACTCGGTAACGCGCCCCAATGTCGTTGGCGCGAGACTGCGGAATGCTCTACGCCATGATGACGTAAGTCAGTAGTAGTACTAACTGAAAGGCGCGCGGTGGAACTACGGCCGAGCATTACGCTTGAAGGCAGCTTGGTACGTCTCGAGCCCTTAGCGCACCGCCATGCATCGTCGCTGCACAAAGCGGCCCGGGCAGAAGAGATTTGGCATTGGCTGCCGCTTACGTACCCAGTGTCCAGGCAGGACATTGATACCTGGATTGAATCGTCGCTCCAGCAGGCCGCGGCAGGGCTCATTGTGCCGTTTGCGATTATTTTCAAACCCACTGAATCGCCGATTGGAAGTACCAGGTACATGGATATCGTTCGGTCGGATCAAGGCCTTGAAATTGGCTGGACGTGGCTGAACCCCGCCTACTGGCGTAGCTCGGTAAATTCCGAATGCAAGTATCAGCTACTTCAATATGCCTTTGAAACACTTGGCGCGATCCGGGTCGCCTTCAGAACGGACCTGCGAAACATACGTTCACAGGCCGCGATCGAGCGCATTGGCGCTATTAAAGAGGGTGTGTTGCGAAACGAACGCATTGTGAAAGACCAATATCGCCGATGGACCGTAACATACAGCATCATCGACGAAGAGTGGCCAACGGTAAAGCAGCGATTACACGCGCGGCTCGGCAATGCGCTGATACCCTCGGGCGTCTAGATTCGCGTTACGCTCTTGCCTCAACCTGCGATGGCTGAACACACGTCGTTGGAGCCAAAGACCGAAGTACGAAATTCTAGAGTAGAGCAAAAATGGCGCGATATGTCAGCTATGCGCTTCGCGTTCCAGCCGCCTGACCAATCGTTCAGCCATGGCGATGCTATAGTTCTGTCCGCGATCTTGCGGATACACCTGAAACATATTTGCCATGAAGAGGTTTGGAATGGGCGTGACATGAGGCGCCATCTCTGCTTTAAAGTCCTTGGTGACGACAGGCTGGGCAAAGGGTGCGGCGAACGAGTGGACTTCCTTGATCCATGATTCGCTCATCGCCGGGTTTATTCGCTGTAGGTACGGCAGGAACTGAGCGACAAGCTCTTCCTTGCTGCGGCTGTATAACGGGTCTTTCATAGGTAGATAATTGCCCACGTACATCAGGTGCTTGCCGCCGTATTCTGATGGCGGAATGTAGTTTGTATGCTCGACAACGGCGAGGAACGGGTACCCTGGATCATTGACGGCGATCCAATAGGCATCGGTCATCTGCCTGTCGAGCTCAAGAACCAGGCAATGTGCCCCTAGGGCAGTGCCCTGACCATACTTTCGGCTAAACGCTTCCGGCATGTTGCTGGTCAGGCCGATCGTAATCCTCGCAGGCAGGGTCGAAACCACTCGATCGTAGACGCCTGATTCGCCGTTGGCAGCAATTGAGATAGTGCCGTCAGCTCGAGGATCGATGCTCGTCACCGTAGTCCCCAGGGACACCGTTCCCCCCATAGACCTGATCCGATGCGCCAGAGTGTCATACATTTGCTGGAAGCCACCGAGGAGATAGCCCAAAGAGGTGCTGCGCAAATGCACGCGCGACCAGAACCAGGGCATTGCAATCTTGTCGCTGTACTCGCCAAATTTCTGCCGCAGGAGCGGTTCGGCGAAAACCTGATAGGCGTTCTTACCCATCCAACGCGTGAGCCAAGCTTCCGCAGTTTGGCCTTCGAGGCGTTGGTAGCCCTTTTCCGCCTTGAGATAGGCGAGTACGGCGCCCATGCGCAGACGATCGACGAATGGTAGCGGCTGGAACTTCAACAGCGGAATTATGCCATCAAGGCGATGTATTCCTCCGTCCCTCAGAATCGTTGAGACGGGTGTGGGCCAAACTAACTTGTCACCCAGACCCAATTCGTCGATAAGGGAGGTTGCGGCATGGTCGGCACGAAACAAGTGGTGATAGAACTTCTCGAGAAAGACAGGCGTTCCATCGGGACGCTTTGCTACTTCAAATCCGGCAGCTAGACCACCAGCTTCAGGTTCGCGTTCAATGACGGTGACCGCGTCGCCTGCCTGTACCAACCTATATGCGACGGTGAGACCCAGAGCGCCCGCCCCCAACACCGCCGTTCGCCTGCAAGTCATCGATGCTCCGCTCAAAGCTCTATGTGTTCATT
>JAQBPC010000368.1 GCA_028287725.1 Chloroflexota bacterium
GCACAGCTGTCTGTGATGTCCAAACACATGAGCTGTGCGTTCTAGAGCAACGTACCGCCGAGACCGGCCCGCACTAGAACGAGTCAGCGTGCACCGAGACCGTGGCAAGCGCATTCCATACCAAACAAACCGGAACTACCAATCGCCATCTGGGCTCCTACCGCAAGCCGGCGAATGCCGCGATAGATTGGTTTTCGGACTAACACTAATTAAGCAGTTTCGAGTACGCGCCCATAATAGCACGGATTTCTACAGCTTTGACCGCATGTTACTTGAACTTGGTTGCCGCCATATTGATTACCGCTGTACAGTCAACGCTGGTGCGACTCTGGGTCGAAATGCAATGGTGTGCCAGGTTGGTTATGCCGTAGCGTGTTACGGAACCGCGATCCCAGTTGCCGGATTCGAATGAAGCACGGAGATGCTGTCGTTAGATGAGATCAACACCTTGGTTAGCTCCGGACCGTCTGGAGATATTGCTTTCCGGCATCGGTAGCCAGCACGTCCTCGTTGTGGGTGACATGGTTGCCGACGAGTACATCTATGGCACGCCTCAACGAATCTCGCGAGAAGCGCCCGTCGTCATTCTGGAGTTCAACAGGCGTAGTATCCTTCCCGGCGGCGCCACCAACGTAGCGGTGAACCTCCGTGCGCTAGGCGCGTCCGTTAGTGTCGTTGGCGTGATCGGCGACGACGAATCCGGACGCGAATTAGGCGCCGCGCTGGCCGGCATGGGCATCGGCACGACTGGCTTGGTAGTCGATCCCGACCGCCCGACGTCGACCAAGACGCGTATCGTGGGTGGTGGCGTTCAGGTGGTGCAACAGCAGATTGTGCGCATTGATCGAATGTCGTCCGATCCATTGGCAGGCGCGCCGAAGGACAAGCTGCTACGCGAGGTTGCGCTGGCACGGCTGGAAGCGACGGCGTTGATTCTCTCCGATTACGAGCATGGCGTGATCGACCCAGAAGTTGGCAGCTTGTGTCTCGAGAAATCGCGTCATCCAGGCCTTGTCACCACTGTCGATGCACACGGTGACTTGTTCCGGTTCAAAGGAATGACGCTCGCTACGCCGAACCAACCGGAGGCCGAGGCAACATTGGGCCGGCCTCTGCGCAATGTTGATGACTTATGCGTGGGCTGCGCCGAACTAATAGCGGGCATGCAGGCACAGGGCGTGTTGATTACCCGTGGAAGCCAGGGCATGGTAGCGCTTGATCGGAATAATAGCTTCACCGACTTGCCGGCCCTGAACCATGTGGAAGTGCGTGATGCAACTGGCGCCGGCGATACGGTGGCCGCGGTGGCCACCCTTATTCTTGGGTCAGGCGGCACGCTGGACGAGGCCGCGGTGATCGGAAATGTTGCAGCAAGTCTCGTGGTGCGGCATTTTGGCGCGGCGACCGTCAGTCGACATGATATTTCACGTGCCATGCATGAACTTGAAGGGCACTAAGCTACCCAGCGGATGGCGCCCAGTTCTTGACCTACGCGAGGCTAACTGCCGACTGCAGTAAGTCCTTGCCTGGCAACTTTACCTATCATTTGCCGGCCGGTAAAGGCATGTACGACCAAACTTTGCTCTGCCGCCGAAGACCCGCGATCCAAGTCGAGTACGCGACACGGTCAGCGTTATATTGACTCACTGCAGGGTAGCGATGAAGAACCTCGACTACCACCCATCCAGCGGCAACATGAACCGGGTCGCTGATACGTCGTGGTGTCAGGCCAAACACGGTCTTCGCGAGCTGCGGATCGCCACTTCCGCGGAATAGAATCGGCTGCTCACCGCCCGCGCTGCGTCCTAGCGGGTCACGTGAAACGCGCAGCGCGACAGATACCCACCGATTTGTTGCGAGTAGCTCGTGTTGGACATGCAGGGCATCGCTTCGGTTGCTGACGACAACCATGCGAAAGCTGACCGCCGCAACGGGTTGTCGCTTCCGAGCAATGAAATCGTCGAACACTCTCTGGGAGATTAGGCTCGCTCGCGCCACTTCCCGGTCCTGAGCGGGCGTCAGATATTCCTGCGCAACTTGCTGGAGCGATCGCTGGAGTCCTCCCCGGCGCTGGACTACCCGTTCATATTCAGCAGCGACTTCAGTTGCGGTCGGCGCAAAGCCGTGTAGCGCGCCGTACGTCGTGATGATCTGGTTATTGATTACGGCGAGTAGCGCCTGCTGCTCAATAGTACGTAGTGCCGCGGCCTTGAGGGCCGTAGGCTTTGCATTGCCGCCATTCATGCCTTCGGCCAGTGCCAAATGGAAGTTCACCTGACTGATATAGAGCCAGGTAGGCAGGGGCACTCCATCGACCTTCGCGACAATCGCGGGTGTGTTCGCCGTTGTAAGTCCATCAATTGGCAGCGGCAGCGCTCGAAAGCCATTGATAGCAACGCTGGTAGGTTGAACCGTTGGCGGTAAAGCCGTAGGCACTTGTGGCGGGTTAGAAGCAGTCGTGCCACACCCGGCACAGATCACGCCAAGCAGCAATGGAGAAATACGACGGAGCGTAGCGCGGATGCGCGCGCCGGTCACAAATGGCAACAAGCTGGTTTCGACGACAACGACCTCCGTGGTGAGGGCAGCTACATCGCATGAGGATGTTGGAGGGTGCGCCAGCGAGAGCCGCGTACCCTCCGACCCGGTGTCAGCGTCTATACGCTAATTGACACTGACGTCGTCGACGTACATATAAGTTGCATCGCCGAAACCATCTTCGTGCACGTTGAAGTATGCCTGGTAGCTGCCTGCGGGGACTGTTCGAGTGACTTGCGTCCACGCTTGCGTGTTTGAGGCAACTTTGAACAGCTGGGTGCCACTCGCTGCGCACCCAGTGGACCCGCTTGCCCTCAGGTAGCCTTCTTGCCAGTCGTAATTAATTATGTCGGCGGTAAACGGTAGGTAGTGTGCAGAGTACGTGCCACCAGTGGTAGTGAAATTCTGGTATGCGCAGGAGTCTCCCTTAGGCTCCGTAGGACCGGGGCTGCCAACAAGGAGTGAATAGGTACCTGTGCGGTGCTGTGTGTTCACTACCCGAGGTGCTACCACCGCGTTGCCGCGGAATCCCTGATTTATGCTCGTTTGCCAAGGTCCCAGGACGCCCGATTCAAAGCCGCCATTGGCCAAGCTTCCATTGCCCGGCGTTGCCGTGACCGTCGCCGTGTTGGTAGGTGGCACCGGAGTGTTGGTGACGGTAGCTACTACAGGGGTGTTGGTGGGCGGCACAGCGGTGTTTGTTGGCGTAGATGTGCTCGTCGGAGGTATTGGAGTCCATGTTGCGGTGCCGGTGCTGGTGGGCGGCGCCGGCGTGTTGGTAACAGTTGGACTGGCGACGCTGCCACCGGGTGCACCGACATCGTCGACGTACATGTAGGTCAGGTCGCCGAAACCGTCCCCGCGAACGTTAAAGTACGCCTGGTAATTGCCGGGGGCCATAGTACGCGTGACTTGAGTCCAGGATTGGGCGTTGGATGCAACCTTGAACAGTAGCGTGCCGCTTTCCGAGCACCCGGTTGTGCCACTTGCCCGTAGGTAGCCTTCCTGCCAGTCGTACGTAATCGTGTCCGTGGTAAACGGGAGGTAGTACGCGGAGTATGTGCCTCCGCTGGTCGAGAAGTTCTGGTAGGCGCAGGCGTCTCCCTGTGGTTCGGTGGGACCCGTACCACCTAGCAGAAGTGAATAGTTGCCCGTGTGGTGCTGTGCGCTTACGACCTGCGGCGCCGTCACTGCGTTGCCGGCGAGTTGAACTGTGCTCGTCTGCCACGCTCCCAACACGCCCAATTCGAATCCGCCGTTCGTCAAGCCACTGCCAATCTGAGTAGCCGTGGCCGTTGCGGTAGGCGGCAGGGGCGTGTTGGTGACAGTAGGAGTGTTAGTGGATGTTGCGGGAACAGGCGTGTTGGTGACAGTCGGTGTGTTCGTGGGCGGTGCAGGAGTGTATGTTGCGGTACGGGTGCTCGTCGGCAGCACTGGTGTACTTGTTCCAGTGCTAGTACTTGTCGGCGGCACTGGTGTGTTGGTTGCGGTACGGGTGCTAGTCGCGGTGCTCGTGCTTGTCGGTGTACGTGTGGCAGTCGACGTGCTGGTCGCCGTGCGAGTGCTTGTCGCCGTACTCGTAGCGGTAGGGGTGCTGGTCGCGGTGCGTGTGCTCGTCGCAGTCGGGGTGCTCGTCATGGTCTGTGGGGTAACAGTTCCCGTTGGGGTCGCGGTGCCGACGTTAGCTGGGACGATGGCTTGGACCCAATTCCACCAATCGATGCTACCCCAGCCGGTAGCTTGGTCCCATCCGGTATGTGCGCTATAACTGATACTGCCGTTTGTATGGCCGGTCGTCACGTCGTGGAAGTTTGTACTGTAGTTGGCGGCAGCACCGAGCGTATAGATCTTGGGTGCTGCCCAGCCGATGCGAGTTAGGTTGTTCACGGCCGCATAGCGATCGGCAACTGCTGCCATACCCGTAATGAGCGGCGCCGCGAGGCTCGTCCCGCCAAATTGGTTGTTGCCACCGCTGTAATAGACATTCGCTCCAGTGAAGGGATCAGCGTCGGCAGAGACGTCAGGCTCAGCGCGCATAGTGCACGCGGGCGGACCCGAAGCGGTGATTCCAGACTGCCAGCTTGGCTTTGCAAAAATCGTCGAGCATCCAGCGCCGCCGCCTTCTGACAGATTATTTGGATTGGTAGTGGTAATCCAGACGCTTTCGGAGCCGTATGCAAAATTAGTGCCGGTCGTCAACGACGTGCCACCAACCGACACCACGTATGGGCTGTCTGCAGGAAAGCTCGTTAAACCGACGCCTCCGGAGTCTGTTCCGGAGTCGCCAGAAGAGAAGTAGAAGGTTGTGCCGACGGCAACGGCGTGCTGGAAGCTGGTGTTAAGACTGACGACAAAAGGATCAGTCGCTGTTGGACTTCCCGTCGTACCCCAGCTATTGCTCACCACGTGGATGGCCGAGTTGTTCGCTGCCAACGAAACAGCTTTCTCAAGGCCAACACTATCAGGAGAGCCGAGCGTATGATTGCCCAAATAGTAGACCAAGTGCGAATGTGGGGCCATGCCGTGCGCGTATTCGACGTCCATGGCTGTTTCTCCCAGGTCAGACGTTACTGTGTCTGTACCGTTGGAGAATACCCACTCAATCTGGTCGGCTCCAGTGTTTGTCGGAGTCGTTACGACACTGCCGGTCATCGTGGTATCTCCGGACGCAGTTCCGAAGTTCGTAAGGTCGCTATTCGGTAACGGTGCGCCCCACAGCGTAAACCCAATGGTTTGTCCCGTACCATCGTAGCCGTGGTTTGCAACGTCATATGCCGCTCGGAAAGCATTTGGAAAATCCCCGCCGAGAGGTACCGTCCTGGCGCGAAGTTGGGCTTTCTGGAGTTGTGCCTTGATAGCGGCGTGGCTCAGGGTATGGAACCTGGCAATGCTATTAAGTCCCGAAACTGACGTTATGCCGAGCGCTGTCGGGACCACCGGGTCGGCGGCGTTCGCGAAGAACGTGACGCCGGCCTTTGAAAGATACGTGTTAATCGGCACGCCAAGCGCATGTTCCACGGCCAATGTGGGCCCGCTCACCGAGATGGTTAAACCGTCCGCGCTGACATAACCCGTCTGAAGTCCATACTGTGTTGCCCAGTTCTTCACCGCGTTTATCTGATCGGCGGTGGGAGCGAACTGCGCGTCGAATTGGGCATTTGTAAGATAGATTCCGCGGCTCGCCTGGTTCGCAATGAAGTCTGAGAGCGCGGCCTGGTTGCGGAACGGTAAGCCTAAGTTAATGGTCATTGGGGCCAGCGCGTCACGCACGCCGACGAGCGATGCTTGATTGTCTTTCACGATAGTCGGCACAAGTCCGCTTAACGTGGTCAACGTATTTGTGGTGGCCGCGGAGGTCGAACGCAAATAATTTGGTATATGGACGAGCATGGGGTTGACGGTGACCACGAGGGCAGCTACTGCCGCGACAACACCATGTCGTCTTCTAATTCTCACTACTTGGACCCACTTTCAGCTACCATGTCGAACTCAGCAGCAAAATTCAAAATAGGCGGTCACTACCTCGGGCTACTCGCGGTTTCGCACCGCGCGGATAAGGGAAACGCCATTCAGACAGGTCAAATCGCCCATCGTTCAAATCATTTCGACAATAGGAAATGCCCATCTGCCCATATAGAATACTCGTTCTTTACCGAACTGCAAGAGGACTTGTATGCTATTGAGGCACCAAGACGACTCCCGGCATTACAAGTCATGCCACGGCGAAGCAATTGGCCGCGAATTCGGTTTCGCTCGAAGCACTGACTGTCACATGGACGTGAAGCCGCTTATCATTGAGTGGCAGTGGTGGTTTCGGGAGCGCGAGTAGGACAATGGTCGAATGAGTGAATCCGGTGGCGAGAAGCAAAAGGTGCTCGCCGGGGGGTTGCTGGGCGACAAGCGAGTCGTCCGCAGGATAAGCAGGCCACTTCGTTTACGACGAACGCTTGGAGTACCGTCGCTCTTTAGCACGGGCTATGGGAACGTCGGTTCGTCAATCTATTATGCGCTTGGCGTAACCGCGTCATTCGCTCTCGGCGCTACGCCGCTTGCGCTAACGCTTGCGGGTGCGTTTTTCGTGCTTACCGTTTTGACCTACGCTGAAGCGACGGTTGCGGTGCCGGAAGCAGGCGGCGCTTCGAATTTCGCCCGGCAGGGCTTTAACGAATTCGTGTCATTCATTACCGGGTGGGGTACGCTGCTGTCCTACACTGTCACCATTTCGATCTCGTCGTTTAGCGCGGCGGCATATCTGTCGGTTTTCTTCCCCGTGCTACAGTCGAGCCAGGCAGATGTGGTCTTTTCCGTGGTGACAATTCTGCTGCTTATGGTGCTCAATATTGTTGGCGTCAACGAGGCCGCAATATTCAGCGTTCTATTCGCGGTAATCGACCTGATTACCGAGGTTTTGCTGGTGGTGGTAGGGTCGATCTTTCTCGTAAACGTGCCACTGCTCATACACCAAATTCACTGGGGTACTGCCCCAACCCTGGGGAACTTCTTCCACGGCAGCGCATTTGCCATGGTGGCATATACAGGAATTGAGACGATCTCCAACATGTCGGAGGAGGCAGCGACCCCGAGCAAAACCGTACCCCGCGCGTATGGGTTCTTGATCATTGCTGTACTAGTCTTGTTCGCCGGTATTTCGATTGTGGCGCTCAGTGCGATGCCGGTACGGCCCTGCCTTCCCTCCGATCACTGCGCGGCCGGCGTGCATTTCACGACCGATTTGGCCACGAAATACAGGAATGACCCGGTCGCAGGAATCGTCAAAGCGCTGCCGCATCCATACAGTGATATTATGCTCCCGCTCGTGGCCATTCTGGCATCCTCGATTCTGCTCATCGGCGCCAACGCCGGCGTTCTCGGCGCGTCTCGCCTTTCATTCTCCATGGGCTCGTATCGGCAGGTGCCTAAATTCTTGAATCGGGTGCACAAGCGGTTCAAGACGCCGTATGTTGCAGTCAGCTTCTTTTGCGGAATGGCGATTCTGATCGTGCTTCCCGGCGATATCATACAGCTCACGGCGCTATACATCTTTGGCTCCACGCTTGGATTTACGATGGCACATGCGTCGCTGATCGCAATGCGGTTAAAGGAGACGCCCGAGACCAGAAGCGGGTTCAGGTTGGGGTTAAATATTCCGTTTCGCGGCAAGCAAATACCAATCACCGCCGTGATTGGTGGCCTCGGCACTTTGATCGTGTTTCTGCTCATAGCACTCACGGATATGTTCGGCCGATACGTTGGCTTCTCTTGGCTACTCATTGGCGTGATAGTCTTCGTAGTCTATCGAAAGCGAAACAATCTATCGCTCGTAGAAAGCTCTGAGCGGCGATTCGAGATGCGTTGATATTATTGGCGTCTTCTGGCACTGCTACACGCGCCGCGCCAATGAAGCATGAGATTCCAGCTTTGCTGGGTTGACCGCAAATATTCGCGAAGGAAGGTGCGCGCCAATGTTCGACGACGGAACGCCGACTCAGTCTGCGGAGATCGCCCTTGACATTCATGCTGAACTTGGCGAGGGGCCTGTCTGGCACCCCAGCGAACATGTCTTGTACTGGGTGGATCTCATGGCCGGCGATGTGCACAGGTTCGATCCAGCAAGCCACGAAGACACATCGATCAGCGTCGGCCAGCCGGTTGGGGCTGTTGTGCCTCGAATGGGCGGCGGCATGGTGCTTGCGCTTCGGGACGGCTTTGGCCTACTCGACTCCTCCGGCGGCGCCGTCAGAATGATCGCAGATACGGAAGCGGACGAGCCGTCGAACCGCATGACCGATGGCAAATGTGATGCAATTGGCAGGTTCTGGGCTGGGACATTGCCGCTGTCCGAGGACTCGCCTGCCGGAACGCTCTACCGGCTCGATCGGGATGGCGCGGTACATGCGATGGTTCCAGGCGTCACTGTCTCGAATGGCATTGACTGGAGCCCTGACCAGAAACTGATGTATTACATTGATACGCCAACACGTGGGGTCGACGTCTTTGACTTCGACCTGGATACTTGCGAAATCGCCAACCGCAGGCGCTTGATTACTGTTCAACCAGAGTACGGAATGCCGGACGGCATGACCGTCGACGCCGAGGGCTATTTGTGGGTAGCGATGTGGGGCGGCTGGGCCGTCCGGCGTTATACGCCAGATGGAAGGCTTGATCGGACGATTTCGGTTGAGGCGTCTCAGGTAACAAGCGTCGCGTTCGGCGGTCCGGATTATACGGATCTCTTTATCACTTCCGCAGCCCGTGGAGTTTCGGCGGCGGAGGCTGCCACACAACCGCACGCCGGAGCGATTTTCGTGACACAACCCGGTATAAAAGGACTTGCTCCTAATCTGTTCGGCGGCTGACGAGATTGCCCGCGCGTCCCGGTGTGCTATACAACTCGTGCCGAGAGTTGCAAAGCAAATAGGGATGCCTCGCTTGAACTGCAGACAGGAAGCGGTCTCGTGAGGATGTCGCCGCCCAGAAATGCCTCGGTCATTGAAAGCATGTGTGGCCGCGGTACTTTACCCCATATAAGCACCGGCCCGCCCGC
>JAQBPC010000376.1 GCA_028287725.1 Chloroflexota bacterium
TCACAGCTCAGGACATGTTGAACTTCAAGCTCGTTGACATGGTGATTCCTGAGCCGCTTGGTGGGGCCCATCGAGATGCGACAGGCATGGCGCTCACCGTACGTGATGCACTAATTCCCGTAGTCACGTCCCTGGTGAGCATGGGCATCACTGATCTTCTCGAGGCACGCTATCGCAGATACCGTGATCTTGGTCCTTTTACTGGGAGTGATCTGTAAGGGCGCCTTCGCTTACGGGCTTGCCAAGATTCCCACGTAAGTTGTCGAGGATCTCGGAGAGGTCGTCGGGTAGGTCCGACCTAAACACCATCTCTTCTCCAGTTTCGGGGTGTCGGAAGCTTAATTGCGCTGCATGAAGAAACTGGCGGCGCAAGGCAAGCCCACGGACCGGACGCCCATACACGGGATCTCCGACAACAGGGTGGCCAAGAGCACTAAAATGAACCCTGATCTGATGCATTCGGCCGGTCTCCAACCCAATGCGAACCAGCGAAAAGTGCCTGAAGGTCTCCTCAGTACGATACGTGGTCCGCGCATCTCGGCCGCCCGTAGCGAGAACGGCCATGCGCTGCCGGTGCCGTGGATCGCGGCCGATTGCCGAGCTGATGGCGCCGGATTGAGGGTCCAGGGTACCAATGATTAGCGCAAGGTACTCCTTGTGTACTTCGCGGTGCTTGAATGCCCGGGCAAGGGCCGTGACCGCCATAGGAGTGCGTGCTACAACTATCAAACCCGACGTGTCCTTATCGAGCCGATGAACAATTCCCGGCCGCGTTGGGTCACCCGGAAGGCTAGAGTACCGTCCAAGCAGAGCATTCACCAACGTTCCGTGCTCATTGCCTGGTGCCGGATGAACCACCATCCCAGCCGGCTTATCGACCACGACGAGCGAGGCGTCCTCATACACAATCGACAGTGGGATATCTTCGGGTAGAGCATCGGACGAAGGCGGCGCAGGGATCTCGATGTCGAGGCGTGCACCAGCTAACGGCTTACTCGCGGCCTTGGAGGGGCGGCCATTGATAAGCACCAGTCCCCGCTCAATCATGCTTGCCCCTGCAGCACGCGAAATTTCAGGCCGTATAACTGACACGAGCCTATCGAGCCGCTGGCCCGCCAACTCTACCGGCACAGTAATCGTGACTTTCTCGCTCACTATTCGCGAATCTCCATCCCACTATTCGGGGACGTGTTGCGGGTATCCTGGCTCTGCGTGTTGGGAGAAGTTACCCAAAACCAGACCAAAACCAGCGCTCCGCTTACTATCGCTGCGTCCGCAAGGTTAAATACCGGCCAGTGTTTGACGTGGATGAAATCGACGACATATCCCAATCGGACGCGATCGACGAGATTCCCGGTGGCCCCACCCAACTGGAGACCAAGACTAACTGTCATCACAGGCCTAAATGCTCGAAACCAAAAGGCGCTGGCGAGAATCATGCCGACGACCGCGGCCGCTATCAAAATAAAAAGGGCGCCACTACCTGCCAGCGCGCCAAATGCCGCACCCTGGTTTGTTATATACGTAAGGCTGAGCCATCCATTAAACGTCGAGGGGTCGCCGCCGGAGTTCTGCGAAAGTATGGCAGTTGCTATGTGCTTTGCTGCTTGATCGACGATGACGACGCCGAGTCCTACAAGTAGCGTTCCGCGTCCAATTACCAAGACGTTCCTCACGATAGATCGTCATCGACAGCGTTACGAGTACAAAACTCGCTTTGCGCAGTGGCACAGTTGCATGTTGCCACGCCGCGCCCGGCGAGACTTCTACGCGCTCGGACGGGCAGTGGCAGCTAGTGTCCATTCATGGCCAGTGTAGCAACCTGCAAAATATCGGCGAAAACAGCCGCGGCCGTTACTTCGCGACCTGCGCCCGGACCGCTGACTATAAGCGTTCGCTCAGAGTAACGAGCAGTTCGAAAACTGATGAGATTGTCAGTGCCGCGTAGTCTGCCTAGTGGAGTTGCCTGTGGCACTGGAACTAGGCCGACCCGCGTCTGGCCGGCACTTACCTCTACAAGGTAGCGCAGCACAAGGCCCTGCTCGTCGGCAGACTGCTGGCGAGATCGCATGGTCACGTCAAATGATTCGAGTCGCTCCAGGAAGTCGTCAAGCGTCGTCTCCATCAAGCAGTCCGGCACGAGGCTCTCGCGGCTGATGTCGCTGAGCTCCGCGCGGACCCCGAGCATGCGGGTCAAAATAAGAGCCTTGCGCGCAACGTCGAGTCCACAGAGGTCGTCTCGGGGGTCAGGTTCGGTATAACCTTGTTTGCGCGCTGACTTCACGGCCTCGGAAAATGCCTGGCCATCCTCCAGCGCCGAGCAGAGGTAGTTGAGCGTGCCGCTCAAACATGCATCAATGGCGACTATCTCATCCCCTGAGTCAACCAGTCCAAGGAGAGTTGCGATGACCGGGAGACCCGCACCCACCGTGGCCTCATGCCTGATGCATTGTCCCCGCTTCCTGGCCGCCATCAGTTGGTACCAAACGTCCATTTCCGAAGATAGCGGGCGCTTGTTTGCCATCACCAGGTCATGGCCGAGCTCAACTGCTCGTAACAAGACAGGGATGGTATGGTCGGACGCAGTGGCGTCGACAACTATGGCTCGATTAAAACCGCGTTCTCCAAGGCTCTCGAGCACGGCAATTTGCTCATCCTCCGGCGTGCCGTGATAGCTTGCCGCTCCCGAAAGTCCGTGCTCGGCGACCGCAAGGATTGTCTCTTCGTCTAGTACCGGATCACCCACCAAAATGGAGCGGGACCCAGCAAGCGCCACGATTGGTAGGTCAAGAGCGTGACTCGTTCGAACATGAAGCCGCTGTTGTAGCAATTGGCGCAGGAGGGTTCGCCCTATTCCACCTGTACCGAGCACAATAAGGGGCACGGTGCGCAACCCATTTACCAAAGCGGCTCCTCCAGCGATGAAACTAGCAACGCATTATTCAGTATTCTGTGCAATAGCCGATTGGCGACTCAACCGTGCCAAGACAAGCTCCGCGATTGACCATTGCGAGTCGCCTTCGACGTGCTCGATGCGACGCGCCGTCGCGTTTGTGCTCCCGCTCGTCGGGGCGGCCTTTGACAGGGAGCTTCTAGCGGTGTAGACTTCGAACACTACGGTAGTATATCGGCTTGACGTGGGAAGAGTACTATTCGCGAGGGTTTTCAGAGAGCCGGCGGTTGCTGTGAGCCGGTAGCCCCGTAAATGGGAATGGACCCGCTGGCCGTTCGCACTATGCATGTGCAGTAAGGCGAACCGATTCACCTCCGTTACAGGGTGCTCATCCTAGAGGTCTGCATGATACGCGTCGTGGCAGATCGTGGATGAGTTGAGGAGGATGCAAATCCTCGAAGCTTGGGTGGCACCACGAGAAGCCCCTCGTCCCGGCGGACGATGGGTTTTTTTATTTCAATTCGAAAGTGCCGCCAATGGCCTATTCACTAACGCTCGACGAAGTTAAGGCACGATCGGCCGTCGAGGGCCGCGTCCCTATTTATCGTGAGCTCCTCGCCGATCTGGACACACCGGTCTCGGCCTATCGGAAGATCGCCGGCGATGGTCGAGGATTCCTCCTCGAGAGCGTCGAAAACGGCGAAAGATCCGCAAGATACAGCTTTCTCGGCGGCGAGCCGCGCGCAACACTGTCGTACCAGGACGGTATTGCACGCCTCACACGAGACAGCGCGGCGCCGCGGGAATGGACGTGCACCGATCCCCTTGCCGCGTTGCAGGAGTTGCTCGGCACGCCGAGGCTTCGGACCGACGGTCTCCCGCCGTTCTGTGGTGGGGCCGTAGGCTATCTTGGGTTTGAAATCGCCGGGTGCTACGAGCGCCTGCCGCGCGGACCGAAGGCAGAACCGACTGTCCCGGACGCGGTATTTATGCTTGCCGACCCTGTCGTGGTCTTTGACCACGTTCTTCGGACGGTAAAAGTCATCACCACGATCGCACCCGAGGATCCGGATGGCATAGAGGCCGCTTACCAGGCTGCCCTCATCCGAATCGACGAAACGTGCCGCCGCCTGGCACAGCCAACTATTCCGCCTACCCTCTCCAAACACATGGATTCCACGCAGGCCGAGCCGACGAGCAACGTCGGAAAAGAGCGCCACGAAGCGTCGGTAGAGCGTGCTATCGAATACATTCATGCCGGCGATGCCATCCAGGTAGTGCTCTCGCAACGGCTGACCCGCCCGTTCAACGCCGATAGCTTTACGCTGTATCGGGCGCTCCGTACGGTGAGCCCATCCCCTTACATGGTCTACCTAAACTTTGGCGAATTTTCACTCGTCGGAGCCTCTGTTGAAACGCTGCTCAAAGTGACCGGTGATCGCCTGTATTACCACCCGATCGCCGGAACGCGCCGGCGAGGTGTCACGACGGAAGAGGATCTCGCGCTAGAGCAGGAATTGCGCAACGATGTTAAAGAACGTGCGGAGCACGTCATGCTGGTCGACCTCGGGCGCAACGATCTTGGCAGGGTGGCGGAAACTGGAAGCGTGCAAGTCACGGACCTGATGGAGATTGAGCGATTCTCGCACGTCATGCACATGGTGTCTACAGTCGAGGCGCGTTTGGCGCCCGGTCAGCATCCATTTGATGCGCTACGCTCAGCCTTTCCCGCGGGGACAGTGTCTGGGGCGCCGAAGATACGCGCAATGGAAATTATCTCCGAGCTTGAGCCGCACCAGCGCGGTCCTTACGCAGGATCGGCCGGTTACTTCGACTACAGCGGCGATCTCGACACCGCGATCACCATAAGGACCGCGCTGGTTCATGGGGGTAATGTCTATATCCAGGCGGGGGGTGGCATCGTAGCCGACTCAGAGCCGTCGGAGGAGTGGCAGGAAACCATGCATAAAGCGGGAGGCATGCTAAGGGCGGTAAATGTTGCGGAGCGCCTGGCAGATTTTCAAGCGTACGACTGAAACGGAGGCGAGTGGCGATGC
>JAQBPC010000396.1 GCA_028287725.1 Chloroflexota bacterium
GCGCGCGCCCAATGCCCGAAGGCAACGGCCAGCGAAGCCAAGCTTTCATGTGGGAGTCACATTACGATGCTAGTATAGCAATAGGGATCACGGTAAGCCGTCCAAGCGCGGTGCCTACCCTGGTGCACATTTTTTCGTCGCTCTCCTACTTCAAAGCGCCGTGGTCACTGATCGGTGAGGCGGTGATCGGAGTGTCCGATCACCGCCTACCTCTGTGTCTTATCGACACGCGCGCTGCCAGGTGCGCAATCTGGCAATGTGTGCGTCTTGGCTATCTCATGCTTGAGTCTTTCAGGGCGAGAGACGAAGCGCCCTGTACGAACTCCACTGTGCGGATGCCGATGCGTGAGGGCAGCACACCTGCCGGAACTACGAGAGGGGTTGGCGCGACGTTGCCGGGCGCGTGCAGCGGATAGGCCGTCGACGCGGCGGTGTGCATGACAATATTGCCCTCTGACTTGCTGATAATCTGGTGAATATGGCCGTTGAGGGCGGTTACCGAGCTGAAGCGTTTGAGCAGCGCGAGCACCTGCGTGCTGTCCGCCGTTGCCCAGCCCCACTTGGGATAGACAGCAAGGAGCGGAACGTGGCTGAACACGACGATTGGTGTATCCGACGAGAGCGGCGCCAGATCCTTCCTGATGAACGCGATCTGTTCGGCGCCAAGTAGACCGAGCCCTTTCAGCCCACCAGTTCCTTCGGCCTGCTGCACATTTGCCAGCGCCAGGAAGTGCACACCTTTGAGATCAAAGCTGAAGTAGCCGGACCCGCGACTGCCTGCCCCAAAGGTCTGCAGATATGCCTTCCCTTGATCTACGAACACATCGTGTTCACCCGGAACATTAAATGTCCGATCGGTTTTCACCGTTCCCATTAATTGCTTCACGGTGTCGAATTCCGCGTGCTTGCTGAGGTGTACGTGGTCGCCCGTATGCATCACAAATGATGGTCGCTGTGGCAGTGCATTGATTCGCCGAATTGCCTCCTGGAATGTGCCAATCACGTTCTTGTTGGCTCCTTGGTGGAAGCCGACATGACTGTCGCTTATCTGCACGAAGCTGAAATCCGCGCTTGCTACCTGAGGCGAGAGGTGAGCGCCTTCAGCGAGCGCGGTGGAAGTAACCGTTCCGCCGGCTAGACTCCAGATTACCCCCGTTCCTGCCCATGCCATACAACTCAGGAAACCCTTTCGATCGATTCCGTCCGACTGGTGGTCGTGTTCGATGTGCTGACCCACTGTCTACGGCCTCCCCACTTGTTCTATTTCTTAACAATGACCATGCCGTGCATGAATGGGTGAATTGTGCAGAAATAGGCAAAACTGCCCGTCGTACGGAACGTCCGACTGAACGTATTGGTTGTGTCGAGAGCGTCTGACGCCCAAATATGTTTGACGCTGGTAACCGTGTGCGGATCGCTGTCATTGTTCGTCCAAATGATCCTAGTGCCGGGGGAGATCTCAATCTTTGTCGGGCCAAAGGCAAAGTTTCGAATTGCAATGCGCACAACGGAGCGATGGAGCATTTTGGTAATCGATTGGCTGGATGACGGCTGATGTGCCATTACCATCCCTGCCGGCATGGATTGCGTGGCAGCAGCGGATGGGGTTGGCGCCCACGCGCCAAGCTCCAGGACCCCTGCAAGACCAAGCATCGTTGCGGTGGCGAGCGCCATATACGTGCGTCCCCTGTTCATTCAGCTTCTCCAAATACACTTACGTGCGCTTCAATTCGGCGAATCGCCGTGGACAGCTCGTCCGGATGCGACGATGTGGCGAGACATCCCACCGCAAGCCGCCCGGGGGCTCTTCGCAATTTACTTTACATAACTATATTTCGATTCCCAGGTGCTTTCCGAGTTCAGTGCGTGGTGCTCGAAAGGGGGTTTCCGTGTTAGACGGATTCGCGCGTCCCAAGTGCGTAGACGCGGCCGTTTTCAACGTGAAGCGTGATTGGTGCAAGTGGCTTGGGAGCGAGGCCCTGCGTGACCTGGCCCTGAGCGTCAAAACGCGAGTCATGACACAGGCAGCGTAGGCCTGCCTCAGAAGCAGCTGGATTGAGCGGCTTGAGTAGGCACCCCATGTGGGTGCAGACACCTGACATTGCTGAAAGGCGGCCTTCCACGTTTAACACGTAGCCAACAACTCCGCCGGCCGTGAAACGTCTTATTGTGCCGGGACTCAGTTCCGCCGCCGACGCGATGTCATACCAGCGTCCGTTTCCGCTCCTTACCAGCTGTGTAGGTCGACTGGCCACCTGCAGGTCCTTGACGCCTTCGGTCGCGATGATGCCGATTCCGGCTCCACTTGCCACAGCCAAGGTGCCCCGAAGAAATGTACCCCGGGATACACCGGCCTTGCGCTGTTTAGGTTTCTCGGACCTAATCGCCTGGCTTACCGACCGCTCCAGGCTGCCAAGGAACTGCTTGCTGGGTTCTTCCGCACCTTCCCGTGTCGCACGGAGTTGGGCGGCTACCTGTTGTGTGGCCACATCAAGTTTTGCCGCGTCGTCCGCGTCAGGCTGCCGGTCTTGGAGCAACGCATCGAGGTACCGGTCGAGGCCCGCGACCTCGTCGACGGATGGCTGGGTTGGTTCGTTCTGATTTGGAGTTGACCGAATCTCTTCGCTCATTTCCCGCCATCTTCCTCTACTTGCCGGGATTCTCTACCATCCTCGTGTACCGTTGCCCCGCTTTGTGCCGCCCTACGCAGGGCTCGAAGCTGCAAAACGCGGACATTCCCGGGTGTCAGTCCAAGGGTCTGCGCAGCTTCTGCCGCTGAATAACCACGCAGAAATCGCAATCGCAGCACCTCACGCTCGCGCGGCGGCAGTGCTTCAAGGACCTGGGTTGCTCGCGTCCGGCTACGGCGCACCTCCTCCGAATCGTCCGTACCGCAAAATATTGGCAACTGCGACTCATCCAGCGGTACAAACCGTGCTCTGCTCTGCTCCTTCCAATAATCCACTATCGAGCTCCGCGCCGAGCTATACAACCAGGAACGAACACTGTCGGCGCTCCGATCCAGTGCCAGCCATCGGGTTGCCTTCAGAAATACCTGGCTTGTGAGGTCCTCGGCGGTCTCTCGGTTCCCAACTTTGGAGAATATGAACCGATAAATGAGCGTTGCGTTTTCCGAGAACGCGCTCCCAAGCGTCTCATACGCGGGCTCAGATTGCTGGTGTTCCTCCCTGCGCTGACCGGCCACATTCGCCCCCTGGTCGCTGTGATGCCTCGCTGCATCGCCCACATAGGTAGATACTGAGGGGCGTTACAACGGCAGCGGAGCATGCAGCGCGGGACGCTAAAAAAGCGTTCAGGGGCGAAGCAGCGGGCGGTAGGAGGGACTAGAGGTCGTTGGGCCGGATTGTTGGAGCTTGGCCCGGCGAGAAGTCTGACGTCAACCGTCCGGTAATCGTCACTTTCTTCGTGTTATTGCCCTTCACCAGCGGCGCCGCGAGGAAGCGCGGCAACGCGGCGTGCAAGAATGCATACCAGCTCGCCTCGTGCTGGGGTAGGAGCACGACCTCATTGAGAGTATCGACCGCCGTCCCCTTGTTCGTCACGGGCTGAGGCGCGTCCGCCATCACGAGCTTGACGCAGCCACCAGGGCTGCAGTCATAGGAGCGAACATAGCCCCGGATGGTTACGTCGTGCGACGTCCAGTAGGTGGGACGTAGCTGTACCTGCTTGTTGAACTGGCTCGGAGTATAGGTGTAGCCCGCGATGCTACCAGGCAACAGAAACCAAATCAAGATGCCAACTCCGAGGATTGGCAGAAATAGCATCAGCAGCACGACGTGGTGGACACGCATTATTTGTTCCAAACCATAGATGCAGGGGCTACAACAAGCTGGACAGGCCGCGGGGCTAGCGCGACGGCACTGATGGGCCGGTCCTGTTCACTTACCAGGATACCGTGACTACGGGCCACCGTGCTCGACTTTTTGCTGCCGCGGCGATGTGCAGTATCACATTGGCAGGGTAATTGAGCGTGCTTGGCCGATAGTGCAGGC
>JAQBPC010000425.1 GCA_028287725.1 Chloroflexota bacterium
AGAATGCGCTGACACTTTCCGTGCCGGTACATGTTGATCTTGAATGGGGTCGGGATTGGTACGCTCTTACTCCGTTGACCGGCCAAGAGCCGGCGTGACACGTGTCAGTAAGTAAGGCCGCCCCATCACCCAAAGCGAAGCCAAAGTCAGCGGCCACTTCAGCTGCGACGAGCTCACGACCTAAGAGCCCAACTCGGGCAAGTAAGGAGTTGGCGCTTGCTCGGGTGACCTTTGTTGGGCACGCCGTGCCCTATCTGTTACTCGTCGTCGGGGCGGTCTTTGTCATCTGGCAAGTGCGTCACCTGCATGGTTACACGTATGGTCTATGGCACGGAAATCCGTGGAGCGACTACGACGAGGGCGTGTACCTCACCTCCGCGCGGCAGCTCAACAATGGCCATGCGATTTTCTCGCAGGTGTTTAGCTCGCAGCCCATGCTGTTCCTTGCCGGACTCGCCTTGACGCTACAGCTTGGTGGTGGGACTCCAGACGCCGGCCATGTCTACAGCCTGATATGCGGTCTCTTCGCGCTGGGTGGAGTGGCGTGGCTGTGCTGGGAAGTGGGGGGGCGGTGGTCTGCACTGCTCTCGACCGTGCTCCTGGCGCTGTCGCCTGGCTTCGTTATCGCATCGCACGCAATAGAGGCTGAGGCGCCGATGCTCGCCTTTGGCAGCCTCGCGGTGGCGGCGTCTGCCCGGTATGCACGGTATGGCGAGCGACGTTGGGTTGCCATCGCCTGTGCGCTGCTGGCCGCCGCAACCCTTTCGAAATTGCTTGCTGTGGCAATTGCCCTGCCAATTGTGGTCGCGGTCCTCCTGAAGTGGCTCGAGTTTGACAGGCCAGGCATTCCCCGGAGGCTGCTGCTTGACATAGGTACTGGCGCGGCCTGTTTCGTCGTTCCCGTCGCCGCGGTGTTTGCATTAATCTCACCGTCAGCGCAATGGGATCAAGTTATTAGTTTTCACTTGAAGGCCTCGGAAATCTACTCAAAGCCGCCCTGGCTCACGGCCAACGGTCCGACCTTTTCGCGGTTTTTTGGTTGGGACCCTGGTCTCGTCGCATTCGCGGTGGCTGGGGTAGCGGTCGCAGCCGTGCTTCGCCGGCGGCTAGCATTGATCCCGATCGCGTGGCTCATCGCCACTCTCGCCACGCTCGTGCGCTACCATCCGCTCTTCATCCATCACCTGACCGTGTTATTGGCTCCGCTTGCTGCGCTGGCCGGCGTCGTCGTGGCGTTTGACAGTGCGCCAAAGCTTGCTGTTTTGCAAAGAGTCGCCGCGGGGTTGCTCATCCTGTGCGCCACTGTCGTCTACCTGATGTGGCTGCCGGAAATTCTGGACCATAGTCGCAGCGCGTTTATAGTTGACGCGAATCCCATAAGGGCAAGCCAGGCCACCTGGCTCGTTCAACATTCTGGACCTGCGGACACGATCTTGGTGGACGATCAAATGGTTGCGGTGGCCGCGAATCGCCTTGTGCCACCTGCCCTGACCGATACCTCAACCGTACGATCACTCTCAGGGTATCTGCCCCTGTCGCTTTTAACGGAGGCGCTGAGCAGCTCGCACGTGCGGACCGTGCTGCTCGTAAGGACGCTGCAATATGACAAGGAATTTGTCCAATGGCTCCGTGCTCATTATCGCGAGGTGCCGCTGCCGGCCGGTTATAAGGCAATTGCATTTGTCGCACCGAACACCTGAGCCCTCGATGCGTCAAGCCGTTGATTCAGAAACGCGGTGGCCGTAGTAAGCTGCCTTATGCGCACGTAGTATCAGTTTGCCCCTGCAGTACTGTACAATCGCCGCAGGGGTTTTCGCCGCACATTGCGGTAACGAAACGATAGAGCGGTCAATGCCGCCAATGGCTACCCGGCCTGCATGTAGCACTACGAGACAGCGACGATGTGCTCGGTAGCTTGAAGGAATAGGGAAACAAGGATGACTCGGGAAGGTGACAACCTTGAGGTAGCGGTAATTGAAAGCAATCCGACAATAACTCAACCATTGTTGAGTCAATTAGCTGCTGCTTCCTTTACGCCGCGCGATCTTGCCCCTAACCGCGCTCTATTGGAATCCCCGGGCTGGTCTGGACCCGATGTTATCCTTGTTGGCCTGGACGATGATCGCTCGCAACGTCTTGCATTTGCCAGGCGCCTGCACGGTACGTACCCGAGCGCAATTATTCTTGGCTATACAGCAAACTACACAGCCGACGCACTAGGAGAGGCCATGGGCGCCGGCGCACGGCGCGTGCTGAGGTATCCATTTGAAGCGTCCGCGCTGCGTCAGGCGGTCTCCGACGTTCGCGATGAACTTCGTGCATTTGCGGGCCCCGCTCCCGCGGCTCCCCAAGTGCAGACGCGTCCAGTAATTACGGGGCTGAGTGCAACTCCTGGGTATGTCTCAGACAAGCCGAATCAATTGATTGCTGTCTTCAGTCCAAAGGGTGGCGTTGGCTGTTCGACCCTCGCGGTGAATCTCGCTTTAGCATTGCAGCTACTCGGACACCAAACGGCTCTGGTGGATGGCAATATAAGCTTCGGAAGCCTCGAGGTATTTCTGGAGCTCCAGCCAGTGCGATCGATTCTGCAGCTCGTCGGCGATGTCGAGCACATGACATCGGAAGCGGTGCTGGAAACATTGGTGCCACATCCCTCCGGCCTCCAGGTGCTCCTGGCTCCGCTGCGGCCGGAGGAAGGCGACAGTATTCGCGGCGAGCACATGCAGCGCGTGTTGAGCACGCTCAAGCAGCACTTCCCGTTCACGCTTGTCGATACCTGGCCCAGCTACGACGAACGTGTGTTGGCAGTACTGGAGATTGCCGACATTATCCTGGTCCCAATTGGCCCCGATTTGCCTGCGATGAAGAACCTGAATTCGTTCCTTCGTGTCGCACGGCTCCTGAACTACGATATGGATAAGATTGTGCCCGTACTGATGCGCGCGAACAGTGTTCCACCCGGTCACCTCAAAGATCTTGAGGCGTTCCTCAAGCAGGAGCTCAAGTGGCGCGTCGTCAGTGACGGGAAGCGTGCAACAGCCGCGGCGAATACGGGTACACCGTTCGTTCTCAGTGCACGTGACTCGCAAATCAGCCAGAACATTTTTGACATAGCACGATACCTTGGCGGGGAATACGAGGCCGGCGAGCCGGCATCGAAAGCCAAGCAGCCCGCCTCTGGTCGATTCTGGAAGCGCTAACCTTGCAACCCGGTTAAATGGTATTCAAGTCGGGTCGGCGCGAGATTACCAGTTAAGCCGCCCATAATTCCTAAAGCTGGAGTGGACTCAAGCCACGACGCTTTTCTTCGGACGGGTATCCCAGGCGTCGATTGTGAGCACCACCCGCTCGCAGATACATGGTCGTGAACGGCAGGGACTCCAGACGCTCCTATGTCCTGTGCCAAAGTCCGCAGGTTCCAGATGAAATTGGCTACCCACTTCTGACCGACCTGACGTGCTTGTCCCCATCAGCGCCTGAATTGACCCCCACTCGGTGCTACAATACGGCTCACCGTGCCACACACTCCCCTGTTGCTGTTGGCTGTCTTCAAGCCCTCTAGGGCCACGGTACCCGGTGGAATATGAACCTGAATTTCACGCAAATTGCACTGAGTGTCATCGGCATCTTCGTCCTCCTTGGCTGGTTGCGTGGTCCTCGTCGTGCCGCAATCACCTCGGGCTCCATCTTTTTTTCCATGGTGCTCGTCAGCCTCATGGGCGCCGATTTGGTGCGCGTGGTCAAGAGCTCGGGACTCAAGTTTCACCCCCCGCAACAAAGTGATCTCTTCCTGGCAATCTTCTTCGTGGTGACGGTGTACGTGGTACGGCTGGGCGCCTCGCGCATCATCGACGGCTCTCAGGGCGGGCAAGTGACGGGCCGGCAGCGCTGGAGCGGCGCTCTGCTGGGACTACTGAACGGGTTCCTGTTAGTTGCGAATTTCATTCGGTATGCCAATCCCTACCTGAACTCCGTGGCAAGTGCGACGACTGGTGGCTGGACGTGGCATATCCCGCTCCCACAAATTAGCCAGGCCCACGGTTCGTCGATCACTTTCGCCATTCAATCGGTGGCAGTGACCGTCACACCTAGCCCACTTCTGAACATCTACAACACGATACCGACCGCTCTGATTCTGCTGTTCGCTTTCCTTATATTCGTCTTTGTGGGCACCCTATATGGCAGAGTGATTCGTCCGCGCGATTAGCATATGCGAGAGAGAATGTTTTCCTTGTCTGCCGGCAGGCTGAGAGTCTGATGTCGCGGGCGGCAGGTCTCCGGCTGCAACCGGGCGAGCGTCGTGTGATGGTCCTCAGGCGGCATTGGTGGACCATGGTGCGCCCTCTACTGTGGCTGTTACCGTTGTTCCTTGCGCTGCTGGTGTTTGCGGTCACCGAATACTACGTGCCGGGAGCCGATCTCGCACGCTTCTCCGCCCCGTTCCTCGTGGTTGATTTGGTGCTCTCTGGAGCGGTGCTACTCAAGTGGCTGGGAGTCGACTTTGCCGCGTGGTATGCCGACACGTTCCTGATTACGACGCACCGGATCATCGGACAGCAAGGTGTGATAACTGTCGAACGCCGTGAGGCCACCCTCCACGCGATTCAGGAGAGCAATTACACCATCTCAGGTGCGAGCGCGCGGGTGTTCGATTATGGGGACCTCAAGCTGCAGACAGGCAGCCGTGGCGGCAGCATCGTGTTCACTCAGATTCCGCATCCACGGAAGGTTCAAGCTCTGATAGCCGCGCACGCACGCGCCGCGCGCGAAGCCCACGTGCGCATGCACGGGAAGAGCGATAGTGACATTCAGGCCGCTCTCACCCGCATCTTTAATGGCACGGTAGATCAGCATGATTCGCCGACGGTCGCGTTACCGCAAATCACACGTTTGCACCTGCGGGCTCAGCGAAGGTTGAGCTTACTGCCCCAGGAAGCCATCCTATATACCTCGCGGCGCCATTCCCTCCTGCTGTGGAAGGCCGTGGTCCCGCCGCTGGCAATCGGCGCCACAGGTGTGGGGGCCGTCATCGCACTGCAGCTTGCAGTGACCGCCACTATCTTGCTCGTGTGTTTCGCCATCCTCGCCATATGGGCTGTATGGGGATTGCTGGACTGGCTTGACGACCTGTACGTCATCACCACCGACAGGATTATCGAGCTCCGCCGTACGCCACTTGTCTTTGAGCTGCGGAACGCCGTGCAGTTGCGTGCCGTACAAGATGTCGTACTCCGCATCTCGTCATTCAGCGGTCGCCTGTTCAACATAGGCGCGCTGACTATCGAGTTGGGAGGCGCGGACCCGCTGAGGTTGGTCGCGGTCCCGCATCCGGATCGCGTGCAGCGGATGATCTTTGAGGGGCTCGAGGCCGCCATGCAGCGCGATCGGCTGCTCGAACAAGAACACTTGGCCGGCACGCTGACCGAGTGGTTCGAGGAGTACCACAAGATGCAGAGCGGAAACTAGAACGACTGCTTCATCCTAGCCCGGATAGGGTGCCAACAGGCGTCTCATGGAATCCGCAAAATTGGCGGAGCGCAGCTTCGCGCTCGAATTGGCTGGACAACGCTACAGAGTGGTGCGAACGCCGGCACAAGCCGGCCGTATTTCACTCTTCTTCCTCGTCCGGCACCGCGTTATAGAGCGCCAGCCTCTCGCCGGCTCCTTCGCCGACGTCGAGCAGGATGTCGTCGAATTTCGCGAAGACACTCCAGGTCGGCTCACCGCTGAACTCGATGATTCGATCGATTATGAGCTTTTCCAGATACTCGTTCCTGCGGCCGATCCACACGGTATTTGCCAGCGCAACCAGCAGATCCTCATTGGTCGGTGACGGTTCGAGGGACCACTGTCCATGCGTCTTTGCGAATCGCGCGAGATTCTCGGGAAAGCCATGCGCCTGGAGGATTGCTTCACCCTCAATCTCATGACGGCGTCCGGGTCCGCGCATCTCGTCTCGATATATGGCCTTGCCCACATCATGCGTTGCGGCGCCCATCAACACGGCATGCCTGTCAACTGGAAAGGCATGCCAGCGTTCGGCAAGTCCGTCGAGAATGGTCCATGCCACGTCATGGACCAATGCGTGGTGGGCAAGCAGTCGCTGCGGTGCGTCCAGTTCCACGAGTAGGTCCCGCGCTTCGTCAGGTAATTCATGCACTCCGTGTTATCCGTTCCCTATACGTTCAGGTTTGGCATCGACGCCGCCGAGGATTTCGCAGGCGCCCGTCTCAGGGTCGCAATTGCGAGCGATAACCGACCGAAGCACCGCATCAAATTGTGGGCTCCCGGCAAGTGTTTTCAGGACGTTGGTGCGTAAGCCGCGTTCCACAAGGTCGAGTACCTCGCCTTTGAGCCTGACAGAGCGGCGATCGGCAAGCTGGCCGGTTTCCTCCAGGTAGATACGATGCCGGGAAATGGTTTCCCAGAGTAAGGCAAGTCCGGCTGCCTCGTGGGCTCTGGTTTCGACTACCGGCACATCCCACTCGCTAGCCGGACCCATGTGCAACATGCCGCGCAAGGCACGAAGTGTCTGAGCTGCTCCTTCTTGATCTGCTTTGTTCAATGCAAATACGTCGGCTATCTCGAGAATTCCGGCCTTTAGCGTCTGAACGGTATCACCCATGCCCGGCGTGACGACCACAACTGTTGTGTCGGCCGCAGCCGCTATATCAAGCTCCGATTGGCCGACGCCGACGGTCTCCACGATGATCATCGCATAACCGGCTGCATCGAGTACATGGATGGCCTTGCGCGTGGCCCTGGCCAGTCCACCAAGCTGGCCTCGCGCGCCCATACTCCGAATGAAGACGCCCGTATCATTGGCATGCGCCTGCATGCGGATACGATCGCCAAGAATAGCGCCGCCGGTAAACGGGCTACTGGGATCGACCGCGAGCACCGCGACGGTTGCGCCGGCCTGGCGTGCCTGCCGAATCAGTCCATCGACAAGGGTACTCTTCCCGGCGCCCGGAGCACCGGTGACGCCGAGCACGAATGCTTTTCCGGTCGCGTGAAAAATGGCACGGAGCAAAGGGATAGCGTCGGGGGCATCGTTTTCAAGGCGAGAGATGAGCCTGGCGACAGCTCGCGCGTCACCCTGCAAAACTCGCTGCGCGATGTGCTCCAACGTATTCAGCTTCCCAGCAGCCGCCGGCTAATGACGACGCGCTGAATCTGGTTTGTGCCTTCGTAGAGCTGCGTGGCCTTAGCATCCCGAAAGAACCGCTCGAGTCGTGCGATGGCGCCTGGTTCCATAATGTCGCCCACCAGGTCGATCGCCGCCGAAGTCGCGTACATTGCGGTGTCGGTGGACAATAATTTCGCCATCGACGCAATAGTTGTAAAGCTTTCGCCGGCATCGCAATCTCGCGCCGCCTGCCAAGTAAGCGATCGCGCAGCCTCAATGTGCGTTCCAATATCCGCAAGAACAAACTGCTTACCCTGCGGAACATCTGGACCATGATGCTTCTTTAGAAGGTGAATGGCTTCGTAGAGCGCCGCTCGGGCGATGCCGAGCGCCTGTGCGCTGATGCCGATTCGGCCGCTGTCGAGAGCCAGCATGGCAACGCGGAAGCCTGCGCCTTCGGGGCCGAGCATGTTACTTACGGGGACGCGGCAGTTACGCAACACAAGCTCCGCGGTTGCCGACCCAAGCAGCCCGAGCTTATGCTGGGGTGGCCCCACAGTTAGGCCTTCGGAGTCGGCCGGCACCAGAAACGCGCTGATGCCGCGTGACCCCACGGTACGGTTGGTGGCGGCAAGTATGGTATATATGCCCGCGTGCCCGGCATTGGAGATGAATATTTTGCTGCCGTCCAGTCTGTAGGTGTCACCGTCACGCCGGGCGATCGTGCGCAACGCCGCGGCATCGCTCCCCGCGTCCGGCTCAGTCAATGCAAAAGCGCCGAGCAGGGATCCATCCGAGAGGAGGGGTAGGTATCGCGCCTTCTGCTCATCGCTACCTGTAAGGATGAGTGGCTCCGTGCCGACCGAAGCGTGCACATCCAACGCAACGGCAGTCGAAGCGCAGGCGTAGGCTACTTCCTCGACGAAGATGGCAAAGCTGAGGTGATCACGCCCCATGCCGCCATAAGCGGCTGGGACGACAATTCCCATGTACCCATGTTCTGCCGCACTAGTCAGGGAATGTTGCGGGAATGTGCCGCAGCCGACCGCGTCCGCATAGGGCGCGACATGACTGGCGACCCAAGCACGCACCTGGTCGCGAAACCCGGCAATCTCCTCGCTCAGCGCGAAATAGGCGTCGCGGCTGCCGGACGCTATAATGCCGGGTGCGCTCATTCTCCGCTAGCGGCCTGAAGCATTGAATGGCTAACAGCTTCGCCCGACGCTTCGATGTGCTCGCCCTCAGCCTCTCCCGCCTCATGGGGCACATATCGCGGCAATTGCATATCCCCCCGAATCTTGGCGATCGCTTGATAGACGCAGGTATTGGTCAAGTGCAATTGCGAGGCGATTTGCTTATGGACCCCTACTTCTGCGTTGGGGAGCAGCTGAACGTAAATCTCTCGAATCTTCTCCAGGCTTTCAGGTGATGGCAGGCCACCTCCGCGCTCCCACCAGCTTTGTATTTTGGTCTCCGCTCTTGTCTCCTTGATCACGAACTTTACGGTACGCAGTGGGATGCCAAGCTCGTTGGCGATTTGATGACGGATCCCGTCATACTCCGGCTGCGCGAGCTGTAAATAACGCTCGCGTATCGCATCGATCTGTTCGGAGGTTGGCTCGAACGGCTTGGTGGTAACGCGCGGCTTTGGCTCGCGGGCCGGCCGCGGCTCACGAACCGGCCGTGGCGCCCGTGGCTTGGGGCTCGGCCGACCGGCGACTTCCGTGCCGCGGCCCGCGTGACCATTTCCGTGAGGATGACCATGCGTACCGGTGCTGTGTTTCGTATCGTGCGAGACAGGTTCAGGCGGTGGAGCGGGCGGCTTGTATGCGCCGAACTGCCCCTGGTTTTCCTGAGCGGCACGGACTACCGCCCTCACGTCGACACTTGCCGCGCTGGCCGCTGCGGCCGCCATGGCCGGAGTGGAGGCCGGCTGGTGCTTTGCCCGCTTCGCGGCTGCTTCGCAGCTGGGACATACCGTTTTCTTCGCCGATGGCGTCTTAAAGCTCTTGCCGCAGACGGAACAGTGGACTTTGATCTTG
Organism: Chloroflexota bacterium; assembly: GCA_028287725.1. GTDB lineage: Bacteria > Chloroflexota > UBA5177 > JANWHV01 > JANWHV01 > JANWHV01. Next base: position 9,172 of record JAQBPC010000425.1, read on the forward strand.
TTCATCACCCTACCCCCGCCCAAGCAGACT